>CAZUZE010000242.1:0-3986 GCA_964624565.1 uncultured Robiginitalea sp. | reverse complement strand
CAGCTCGGTAACCCCGGGCCGGATGTGCGTGGGCAGCGTATCCCCGGACCTGGCTGCGGCAGCCTGGTCAAAGACGGGAATAATCTGTATCCCCTTCCCCCCGATGATCCCGGTATCGTAGAGCTCGGCCACACTGTTTTTGGAAAAGCTGAAGCCGTCGCTCACCGTAAAGGTGACCAGCAGCCTGCCCGAGCTGTCATTGAAGCGGATATCGTTTACCTTCCCGACGCTGAAGCCGTTGATGGTGACCTGTGTCCCGGTCTGCAATCCCCCCACCTGATCGTAAACCGCGTAGAAGACCTTGCTGTTATCGAAAATGGGGTTGGACTTCAGGAAACTGAAACCCATGATGAATAGCAGGATCCCGCCGATGACGATGATTCCTGTTTTAAGTTCTCTGGATAATCTCAAGGGGTTCGTTTTGGGTTCACAACAAAATTAGAAATAAAATGCGTACCCGCGCCCATCAATTGGCGAGGTGTGCAAGGGCCTTGTCCACAGGGATGCGCTCCCCGTCCTTGTAGGCCACGATATAGGCACCGGTGTACCCCTTCTGGCGGGCCCCATCCTGAAGGATTTTCGCCTGTTCATAGGACGTGGTACTCCCGTACAGGATGCGGTACATCTTGTTTACAGGTTCTTTGGAGAGCGTATTGAGCCCCTTGAAATTGTCTGGGGTGAGGGGGATATCCTTGCTGACGGCCATCAACTGTACTTTGAAAATGACATCCTCTCTGGCGGCCCCACCTGGGATTGTCGCCCCCGCCGTTCCCCCGGCATTTGGATCTTCCTTAACCGGAATGGGGCTTTTGGCCACTTCTTTGGCCTCTGTCTCTGGGTCTTTGGCCCCCTGGTCCGCAACCGCAGATGCCTCCGGTTCCGTTTTCTGAACCCCTGCGCCTGCAACGGGAACAGGCACAGGGTTTTTCTCCACCACTACGGGCTCCCGGGTCTCCGTTTTTGACAACCCGGAGGTAGTTTCCGCCTCCCCCGCCGTGCTTCCCTGCCCGGTCCCGGCACCTGAGGGGGTAGTGGAAGCTTCCGCCACCTGCCGGGTCCCATCCGCTACTTTTTCCGCTTCGGCCGTTTCCTTCCCGCTGGGCACTATCGGCTTTTCGACCTCCTTCTCAACCGGAATCACCGGCTGCTCCACCTCCTGTTTTGCGACAGGCGGAGGAATGGTTTCAGGGCCCTGGCTGGCAATCAGTGCCGTACTGTTGGATCGGATCGTATTGCGGTATTCGATGATCGCATCTGCAATGGCGCCCCCCATCTCCTGCTGCCCTTTTGGGGAGTTGAGGTAATTGCCCTCTGCCTTGTTGGTCAGAAACCCTGTCTCGACCAGGACGCTGGGCATGAAGGTCTGGTGGAGCACGATAAAGCCGGCCTGCTTGACCTTGCGGTCTTTCCGCTTTAAACGGGTGGTAAACCGGTCCTGCATGAGCTTGCCCAGCAGGATGCTCTGGTCCAGGAACTCCTCCTGCATAATGGTCAGGCCGATTACAGATTCCGGGGAGCTGATGTCGTAATCCGCGTACCGGGCTTCGTAATTGTCCTCCAGGTAGATTACGGAGTTCTCTTTTTTGGCGACCTCAAAGTTCTGTTTGTTGGCATGGAGCCCGAGGACAAAGGTCCCCGCACCACTGGCATCGGAAGAATGGGAATCGCAGTGGACAGACACGAAAAGGTCCGCCTGGGCCTTGTTGGCGATTTCGCCGCGTTTGTACAGGTCGACAAAGGTGTCGTCGTCCCGGGTGTAAATCACCTTTACGTTGCCGGAACTCTCAAGGGCCTTGCCCGCCTGAAGCACGATTTTCAGGGCGATGTTCTTCTCCAGGAAGCCGTTTCCGAGGTTTCCCGGGTCATGCCCCCCGTGCCCTGCATCCAGGACCACCGTAAAGGGAATATCCCCGAACGGGTCCCCCTGGGATGCCTGGGCCTGCAAGCTGGTTTGGCCCAAGAGGATACAGAAGGTGAGAAGTACTGTAAAAAAGCCCTTGTTCATGCGTTGCATCTTCTATTCTATACGGGTTAAAATTACCTAAAGGTACGGCTTGCAGAAGGAAAAATATGTAAGTTTGACCACTGAATTCCAAGCGAACTCCGTACAAAAATAGAATTTATCGCTTTGCAATCAAAGATACATCTGGGACTTTTCCTGGGTTTGATGTTGATGGCCATCTGGGGATTGTCCGCTCAGGAGGATTTGGTCAAACCACTTCCGATCAAAGCAGTAGGCGATACTTTAAAGGCTCCGGATCTGTCGGAACTCCTTGGAAAAGTCGACACGGTCCGGACGGATTCGGTCCCCCCCTCGGGGAGCGCCCTGATGGACCAGGTTCGCTATACGGCCAAAGATTACGTGAGGATCAGCCAGAAGGACCAGAAAATCTACCTCTACAACGAAGCGGAAATATACTATCAGGACACCCAGCTCAAAGCGGGGATCATTGTCCTGGATTACGTGAAGAACGAGGTGTATGCGGGCCGGATCAGGGACTCCCTGGGGAATTACACCCAACTGCCCTATTTCAAGCAGGGCTCCAATGAAGTGATCCCGGACTCCATCCGCTTCAATTTCGACACCGAAAAGGCCATCATCTGGAATTCACGGACCGAACAGGGGGCCTCCGGGCTGGGCCAGATGGGAGGCGAGGCGATGAAGGTGTATGCCGAGCGAACCAAAAAAGAAAATGATTCCGTCTATTTCCTTGCCGAGGGAAAGCTGACCACCTCCAAGGATACCATTGACCCGGATTACTATATCCGGGTACGCAAGGCCAAATTCGTGCCGGGCAAAAAAGTAATTGCAGGCTTCTCGAACCTCTATATCGTGGATGTCCCCACGCCCATAGCACTCCCATTCGCCTATTTCCCGCTGACCACAGGGAGGTCTGCGGGCATTATGATGCCCACCTTCGGGATGGATCCGGACCGGGGGTTTTTCATACAGAACGGGGGGTACTACCTCCCCCTGAATGATTATGTGGACCTTACCATGACGGGGGATCTCTACAGCAACGGGAGTTACGGGTTCCGGGCCCAGTCGGTTTATGCCAAACGCTACCGTTTCCGGGGGAACTTCAACTTCCGGTATGAGAACCTGGTGACCAGCCAGAAGGGGTTCGACGATTATTCCAGGACCACTATCTACAACATACAGATCTCCCACACCCAGGATGCCAAAGCCAATCCGAACGCCAGGTTGTCCGCTTCCGTAAACCTCGGGAGCAGCCAGTATTACAGGAATTCCCTGATCCAGCAAAACCTGCCCAATACCCAGGTGAACAACCTGTCTTCCTCCATTTCCTATTCTAGGACATTCCCGACCTACCCCTCTGTGAACGTGAGTTTGACCGCCACACACAACCAGAATACGAACACGGATGTGGTGGACCTGACCCTGCCGACTCTCCAGGCGAGTATGGAGCGTATTTTCCCCCTTGCGAAAAGGGACGGGATCAAAAAAGGGGCCATACAGAATATAAATTTGCAGTACAACCTCAACGGCCGCTACGGTATCCGCACCACCACGGATGCCTTCCTCACCGGGGAGATGTTTGAAAATGGGAGGCTCGGGGCGGAACACCAGATCCCCATAGCCACCAACTTCAAAATAGCCAAGTACCTGAGTGTCACCGCCGGGGGGACCTACCGGGACGTCTGGACCTGGGAGACCTATCCCCAGCGCTACGACCCGGATCTGGAGCGTGTGGTCACCGACACCATTGGCGGTTTTGACCGGTTCAACCAGTACAGCCTGAGCGCTGCCGTCGGAACTACGGTCTACGGGACGTTCAATTTCGGGGAGGACAAGAAAATACAAGCCTTAAGGCATATAATACGGCCGAATGTGAGCTATGGTTTCGCCCCTTCTTTTGACCAGTATTACGAGGATGTGGTCGATGAGTCCACCGGGGTGGTGCGAAGCTTTACACGGTTCCAGAACACCCCGTACGGAACCCCGAGCCAGAACCGTTCGAATG
>CAZUZE010000241.1:0-3993 GCA_964624565.1 uncultured Robiginitalea sp. | reverse complement strand
CATCAAACTGCCCAATATCAGTGCCTCGGTCCCCCAGCTGAAGGAAGCCATTTCTGAATTGAGGGGACAGGGCTTCGCCGTACCCGAATATCCCGATGAACCGCAAACAGACGAGGCCCGGGATATAAAAGCCCGCTATGACCGCGTCAAGGGAAGTGCCGTGAACCCGGTCCTCCGGGAGGGCAATTCCGACAGGAGGGCCCCCAGGCCTGTAAAGAATTACGCCCGGAAACACCCCCATTCCATGGGCGCCTGGTCGCCCGACATCAAGAGCCGCGTCGCCACCATGTCCGGGGGTGACTTCAAGGCCAATGAAAAATCGGTTACTGTGCAGGGGGATAGGAAGCTGCGCATCGAATGGAGCAATCCGGACGGGAGGCGCAGGGTGCTCAAGGCGCAGGTACCTGTCGGGGATGGCGAGATCATAGATGCCAGCCTGATGCAAAAACAGGAACTCATCGCATTTCTGAAGCGACAGATTGCTGCCGCCCGTGAAGAAGGCCTGCTCTTTTCAGTACACCTGAAGGCGACCATGATGAAGGTTTCCGACCCGATCATCTTTGGGTACGTGCTGAAAACCTATTTCCACACCCTTTTTGAAACCTACGGCCCAACCCTCGATAAACTTGGGGTCAACCCCAACGAAGGCCTGGAAAGCCTGTTGGAGGCACTGGGCGGATTGCCCGGGGACGAGGCCGGGGCCATCCGCGAAATGATTGCCCGTACCATGGAAGAGGGCCCGTCCCTCGCTATGGTGAATTCCGACAGGGGGATCACCAACCTGCACGTCCCGAGCGATGTGATCATCGATGCCTCCATGCCGGCGATGATCCGGAATTCCGGGCAGATGTGGAATGCCGCAGGGAAACCGCAGGACACCCTGGCAGTGATCCCCGACAGCAGCTATGCCGGTATTTACGAGGCCACGATCAATTTTTGCAAGAAATACGGAGCCCTTGATCCAAGGACCATGGGATCGGTCCCGAATGTGGGGCTCATGGCGCAAAAGGCGGAAGAGTACGGATCACACGACAAAACCTTCGAAATTCAGGAAGCGGGAAGCGTACAGGTGATCGACAATGCCACCGGGGAAGTGCTGCTGGAGCACGAGGTCGCGCCCGGGGACATCTGGCGGATGTGTTCCGTAACCGATGCCGCGGTTCGCGACTGGATCAACCTGGCGGTGCGGCGGGCCGAAGAGTCAGGGACCCCGGCCGTTTTCTGGCTGGATTCCCAAAGGGCCCACGACCGGGAACTGATTGCCAAGGTCGACGCCTACCTGCCGGAACCGGTGCGCAAAAAACGGGATATAAGGATTATGTCGCCCGAGGATGCCGCCTGGTATTCCCTGGAGCGGATCCGCGAGGGCAAGGACACCATATCGGTCACCGGAAACGTCCTCAGGGACTACCTCACGGACCTTTTTCCCATTTTAGAGGTTGGCACAAGTGCCAAGATGCTCTCGATTGTACCGCTGATGAACGGGGGTGGCCTTTTTGAAACCGGGGCCGGGGGTTCCGCCCCGAAGCACGTGGAGCAGTTCCTGGAAGAAGGGCACCTGAGGTGGGATTCCCTGGGGGAATTCATGGCCCTGGCCGTTTCCCTGGAACACTGCGGCCGCAAATACGACAATGCCAAAGCCCGGATCCTTTCTGAAACGCTGGATCTGGCCACTGAAAAATTCCTGGAGGAAAACAAATCCCCTTCGCGGAAAGTCGGGGAACGGGACACCCGGGGAAGCCATTTCTACCTCGCCCTGTACTGGGCGCAGGCGCTTGCGGAACAAACGGGGGATGCGGCCCTGAAACGGCATTTTGAAGCTGCAGCCAGGGAGCTTACCGGGTCTGCCGAAGTGATTGCAGGGGAGCTGCTCAATGCCCAGGGCAGGACCGAGGACATAGGCGGGTATTACCTTCCCGATCCGGAAAAGCGGGATGCGGCCATGCGGCCGAGTCCGACGCTGAACCGCATCATTGAAACCCTTTTGAAGGCGTAACCCGAACCATCGGGCACCGGGATAGGGACACGGGAGGATTTCGTACCCCCCGCCTGCCAATTAATCCCTATATTTAAAAAAAATTGCCCCTGCATTCCATGAGGTTATTCACCTGCATTTGTGCCTTCTTCGCCCTGTCCCTGCTCAACGCACAAAACCGATACACCCTGAGCGGGACCGTCAGCGAGGCCAGCAGCAATGAGACCCTTATCGGGGTCAGCATCCTCGTTCCCGGGCTCAGCACGGGGGCAGTAACCAACGAATACGGGTTCTTTTCCCTGACCCTGCCCGAAGGCACCTACGATGTGGTGGTGACCTACCTGGGGTTTCGCGACATCAGCCGGCAGGTGGTGCTGACTTCGAACCAGCGGATTGACTTCAAGATGGAGGAAGAAGCGGAACAACTGGAGGAGGTCGTGCTTACCGAAGACGTCGAACGCCTGGATATCCGCAAACCGCAGATGAGCGTGGCGGCCCTATCGGTGGAAACCATCAAAAGCATCCCCGTGGTCCTGGGGGAGGCGGATGTGATCAAATCCATTATCCTGCTGCCCGGGGTAACCAACGCCGGGGAGGCTTCTTCCGGGTTCAATGTCCGCGGGGGAGCCGTGGACCAGAACCTGATCCTCCTCGATGAGGCCATCATCTTCAACTCTTCCCACCTTTTCGGCTTTTTTTCCGTATTCAACCCGGATGCCATCAAGGACATCAAGCTCTTTAAAGGAGGGATCCCCGCCCGGTACGGGGGGCGTGTATCCTCGGTCCTGGAAATTTTCCAGAAGGAGGGAAACAGCAGGGAATTCCACATGAGCGGGGGCATCGGGGCCGTGGCGAGCCGATTGCTGGCGGAAGGGCCGATCGTCAAGGACAGGGCTGCTTTCCTGGTCGGGGGCCGGGCCTCCTACGCGCATTTGTTCACCCCCCTTTTCGACATCGACAACCGGGCCTACTTCTACGACCTGAACACGAAACTCAACTACAAACTGGACGACCGGAACAGCCTCTTTCTCTCGGGATACTTTGGCCGGGACCTCTTCAGCATCAACGACCTTTTTGTCAACACCTACGGGAATGCGGTGGTCAACTTCCGTTGGAACCATATCTTTTCGGACAAGCTCTTTTCGAACCTGTCCCTGATCTATTCCGACTACTACTATGGCCTGGAGCTCGACTTTGTGGGCTTTGAATGGGATTCGGGCATACAGAACTTCAACCTGAAGTACGACCTGAAACACTACCTGAGCGACAAATTGCAGGTCAATTACGGGCTGAACAGCATTTACTACGTCTTC
The DNA here is from genome assembly GCA_964624565.1 of uncultured Robiginitalea sp. Classification (GTDB taxonomy): domain Bacteria; phylum Bacteroidota; class Bacteroidia; order Flavobacteriales; family Flavobacteriaceae; genus Robiginitalea. The sequence goes on along the minus strand of CAZUZE010000241.1, from coordinate 705 downwards.
AACCCGGGAAAAATCATCCCGAACAGCGAGGACTCGGGGATCGTGGAAGAACAGCTGATCAAAAAATACGCCAACGAAAATGCGGTCTATGTGGATGTTTCCCACGAGGTAACCGATAAGATCAGCCTGGGGTACGGGCTGCGACTGAGCCAGTTCAACCGGCTCGGACAGGACGAGTTTTACGTATACGAAAACGACAACCCGGTAAATTTTGACCCCTTTAGCCTGGTCTACCAGGAAGCCACCCCTATCGATACGCTCAGGTCCGGGCGGGGGGAGTCCCTGGCGAATTTCCTGAACCTCGAGCCGCGTTTTTCCATATCCTATGCGATGAACGACCGCAACTCCGTGAAGGCGAGCTATACGCGCATGGCCCAGTACCTGCACCTGCTCTCCAACACCAGTTCCCCTACCCCCCTCGATGTTTGGACGCCCAGCGGGCCCTATGTCGAGCCCCAGTTGCTCGACCAGTACGCCCTTGGGTATTTCAGGAATTCGAGGAGCGGGGAGTTCAGCCTCGAGACCGAGGTCTTCTACAAGGAGGTACAGAACCGCATCGACTACATAGACGGGGCAAACCTCATCGCAAACAATGCCATAGAACAGGTCATCCTCAACGGCGAGGCCCGCGCCTATGGGTGGGAGCTGCTGCTGCGCAAAAATACGGGCGCCCTGACCGGGTGGCTGGCCTACACCCTTTCGCGT
>CAZUZE010000240.1:0-4033 GCA_964624565.1 uncultured Robiginitalea sp. | reverse complement strand
CCGACTTGAGGCTTAGGTCAAACAAATATTTGATTCCATTTTTGGACGCTGTGATATCCGGGGTAACTGAATTGCCTGAACTCTTCTTTATGTACGATTTCGGGCACTCATAACCGGACATGTCCGCCTTGATGTTGTCGAATCCCCTGTTTTCAAGGTGCGCTATTGATTTTTGGAGGAGTTCAAGGTTCTCCCCTTTTTCGGATTGTATCATATCGTAAGATAAAAAAATATGCGGAATTTCCAAATTTATAGGGCACCTTAACAGGAATTTAAATATTTAGAAATCAGTCGCTTATTTCAATTTCAACAGTTTTGCCCAGGCGCACGGCAGCATCTGCGGCCAGCACGATTTTAAGGCTGTTTACCGCATCCCTCAGGTGCCCGGACAGGTCCTGGTTTTCCAGGATTGCCTTCAGGAAGGCTTCCTGCTCCAAACGGCAAAGCCCGTCGTGGTCCGGTTCGTCTTCGATTTGTATAAAGGCATCCGGATGCAGGAACCTGCCTTCCCCATCCACGATATTGTAGTGCCGCTGCAGCATACCGGTTTTCGTGTGCCCTTCTATCTGGTCTGAATCTGACTGGGGGAGGTCCGAAATTGAAACAGAGCCCCCCGGGCCGATGACGTCCTTTATAAAGAAGGCGGTTTCACTCATCATCGGACCCCATCCGGCTTCGTACCAGCCCACAGAACCGTCCTCAAAACGCACCTGCAGCTGCCCGTAATTGTACATGTCTTCTGCGATCTCATCCGTAAGCCGTGCCCCAATAGCGCTCACGCTGACGGGGCGTGATCCGGTCATCAAACACATGATGTCCACGTAGTGCACCCCGCAATCCACAATAGGGGACATGCTTTTCATAAGTTGTTTGTGGACATGCCACTGCCTTGCGGAACTCTGTTGGTTCAGGTTCATCCGCATCACCAGGGGCTTTCCAAGTTTTCGGGCGATTGCCACAAACCGGGCCCAGGCCGGGTGAACCCTGAGGATATACCCGACCATCAGTTTCCTGTCCTTTTCCCGGGCAAGGGCGAGCAGGGAAGCGGCCTCTTCTACAGTGGTCGCCAGGGGCTTTTCCACAAAAACATGGCAGCCGGCATTCAGCGCCTCACGGACCAGTTCGCCATGGGAGTCCGGGTACGTATTTACGGAAACAGCCTCAGCTTCCGTTGCCTCAAGGGCTTCTGCAAGACTTGCAAATGTGGGGTAGCCCCCAAGGGATTCCGAAAGCCTGTCCCGGCTGTCCGGGTTGCGGCTTACAAGCCCTGCAATTTCAAATCCGGCCATTTCATGGTAAGCCCGCCCATGGCTCGAACCCATAGTTCCACAACCAACGACGATAATTCCAATGGGTTTGTTCATAACTTGAGGGTGAAGGCGACGATTTTATTTCCTTTGGGCGTTCCGAGTTTCTCGCCACCACAGGCCAGGGCAATGAACTGTATGCCGTCCACCTCATACAGGGCCGGGGTGGCAAACGCCGCTGCTGGGAGTTTGTACTCCCAGAGAACCTGTCCGGAAAACCGGTCAAACGCCCGGAAATACCCGTCTTTGGTAGCCGCTATAAACAACAGCCCGTTTTCTGTGATTACGGGCCCCCCGTAGTTTTCGGTTCCCGTTGGGCCTCCTCCTTCTGCAGACAATCCGGGGGTATCCCCGAGGGGGACGCTCCAGAGGTACTCCCCGGCATTCATGTCCAGGGCATGGAGCGTCCCCCAGGGGGGCGCTATGGCGGGAAGGCCATTGGCATCCAGGAATTTGTGATATCCCCTGTGCTGATAGGGCACGGCCCCTTCGGCTGATTCTGTTTCCGCGGTTTCGGCTGCCTCTGTCTTGTCCTCCTCCTGTTCCATCAGGAACTGCAGCAGGGCTTCTTTGTCGGAGGATGAGAGCTGGGGAAACCCGGGCATCATCCCTTTGCCGCCCAGCAGCAACGCTTCAATCTCTTCAAGGGATTTTCGGGTGGCCAGGCCCAGGAGGGAAGGGTATCCGCTGGCCGGGACCCCTGACCGGTCGGGCTGGTGGCAGATTACGCAGTATTTGTTGTAGACAGCCTCCCCCGGGGATCCCGGGACGGCATTTCCCGCAGGACGCATCTGCAGGAACCAGGCCATTTCATTGGAATTGATATAGAGGATCCCCCTTTCCGGGTCAGCCCCGGCGCCCCCCCATTCAGCCCCCCCGTCATAACCGGGCAGCAGGAGGACGGGATCTGTCCCGGGCGGGCGGTATTCCCTGCGGTCTGCCCCCAGGAACAAGGCTTTCAGTTCTTCCCGGTTCGGGGCAAACGGACTGAGGTCCGTGGTGTCCAGCAGGTGTGCCTGACGGGCAAAGGGTTTTGGCTTTTTTGGGACAGGCTGGGTGGGCCACGCAGCTTCCTCAGGGAGGGGAGATTTGGGAAAAGGGCGCTCTTCGATCTCAAAAAGGGGTTCCCCGGTCACCCTGTTGAAGAGGAAGACATAGCCCTGTTTAGTGATTTGCGCCACAGCGGGGATTTCCTTCCCATCCCTCCGTATCGAAATAAGGTTGGGCGGGGCAGGGGGGTCGCGGTCCCATAAATCGTGGTGCACGAGTTGATAGTGCCATTTATACGCCCCGGTATTCGCATCCAGGGCCAGCAGGCAATTGGCGAAGAGGTTTTGCCCTTTCCGGTCACCGCCATAAAAATCCGGGGCAGCCGAGCCTGTTGGCACATAGAGGATTTCCAGCTCCGGATCCAGGGCCATACCGGCCCAGTTGTTGGCCCCCCCTACTTTTTTGTTCAAATGCGCATTGGGGTCGTCCCAGGTCTCGTATCCCTTTTCGCCCGGATGCGGGATGGTGTGGAAGGCCCATTCCAGTTTCCCGGTCCGGACGCTAAAGGCCATGATGTCGCCCGGGGCTGCTCCGGCAGACTCCGCCACCCTCAGCGGCATTATGATGAGGTCTTTGTGGATCGTACCCGGGGTGTTGGAGATCACAAATTTTTCGCGGGCCGTTTCGGGCATGCCTGATCTGAGGTCTATCTTCCCGTTTGTGCCAAAGGAAGGAACCGGTTCCCCGGTGCGGGCGTTCAGTGCAAAAAGATCGGACCCGACGGTGAACAGGACGCGTTTGTCATCCCCGTCCTCCCAGTAGCTCAGGCCCCGGCTTGTGGACTGGGCCTGTTGAAGTGACGCCCCGAAAACCCAAAGGGGTGCCCCGCTACGGGCATCCAGCGCAAAGGCGCGCTGGGCAGCAGTAACCCCATAGAGCACAGAATCCACGATTATAGGGTTCATCTGCATTTGCCCGGAATCCGGCAACTCGTGTTCCCAGGCCACAGCGAGGGAACCCACATTTTCAGGGGTAAATCCATCCAGGGTGCTGAAATGGGAACGGCCGGGGTCCCCCAGATAGTCGGTCCAGGTCTCGTACTGAGTCCCTGCAGGGGGCACTGAACCGTCCTTGTCCGAACAACTTATGGCCATCACTCCGGCGAGCAGGAGGGGGAGCCTGATAAACAATTGCATAGAACTCATGTTCCCGAAATTCTCTTAAATGTAGAAAAATACCTTCAATAAGGTTCAAAAACCACCCTGGCAGCCTGCGCAACGGCCGGGAGATAGGAACGGCCAAACAGGTTCAGGTGGACCAGCAGATAGTACAACTGGTAGAGCGCCACCCGCCTTTCCAATCCGGGCTGGGGGGGCATAACCTCAAAATAGGCGTCGTAGAACCTGGGGGGGAACCCCCCGAACAGTTTGGACATCGCCAGGTCTACCTCGCTGTGCCCGAAATATACCGACGGATCGATGAGGTAGGGGGTGCCGTCCCCGGATATCAGGAAGTTCCCTCCCCAGAGGTCTCCGTGCAGCAGGGCCGGCTTCACCTCAAGTACCAGGGCCGCGACCCGGGCGGCCATTTGGTCAAAATCGGGTACCTGGTCCCCGGACAGCAGGTTTGATGACACCGCACGGGCATACTGCACCTGCAGGCGGTGCCGCGCATAAAAGACGGCCCAGTCAGCCTCCCGGGAGTTGTCTTGTGGCAAGGGGCCAATGTAATTCGGG
>CAZUZE010000239.1:0-4064 GCA_964624565.1 uncultured Robiginitalea sp. | reverse complement strand
CAGCTCCCTGGCACCCTCGCGAATCGCGACCTGGGCCTCGCGGACCTTGACCTCACTCCCGAAAGCCACATAATCCGAATAGGCAATGACCTCGGCCCGGATGAACCCCTTTTCAAAGTCCGAATGGATGACCCCGGCTGCCTGGGGTGCTGTCGCCCCCACCGGGATGGTCCATGCGCGCACTTCCTTTTCCCCTGCCGTGAAATACGTCTGCAGGTTCAGCAGGGAATAGGCAGCGCGGATCAGCTTGGAGGAACCCGGTTCGTCGAGCCCCAGGTCCTCGAGGAACATTTGGCGCTCCTCAAAAGTCTCCAGTTCATTGATATCGGCCTCTGTCCCGACGGCCAGGACCAGTACCCCGGCCTGTTCCCCTGCCACTGCCTTGCGGACCTGCTCCACGTAGGCGTTTCCCGAAACCGCTGAACGCTCGTCCACATTGCAGACGTAGAGCACGGGTTTGTCGGTAAGCAATTGCATCGGCCTCACAAAGACCTCGTATTTATCCTCCTCCACGGGTATCCCCCGCACGGAAATGCCCTGTTCCAGTCCCTTTTTCAGGGATTCGAGGACCTGGGCCTCGGCCATGGCCTCCTTATTTCCGGTCCGGGCCGCACGCCCGACGCGTTCGAGTTTCTTCTCGACCGTTTCAAGGTCCTTGAGCTGCAATTCGATGTCGATGGTCTCTTTGTCCCGGATCGGGTCCACCGAACCGTCCACGTGCACCACGTTGTCATCGTCAAAACAGCGGAGCACGTGGAGGATGGCATCCGTCTCCCGGATGTTTCCCAGGAACTGGTTCCCCAACCCCTCCCCTTTGCTCGCGCCCTTGACGAGCCCGGCAATATCTACGATTTCAACTGTGGCCGGGATCACCTGCTGGGGTTTTACCAGCTTTTCGAGGGTCTGCAGGCGCGGGTCGGGAACATTTACCACCCCCAGGTTGGGCTCAATGGTGCAAAATGGAAAATTCGCGCTCTGGGCCTTGGCGTTGGAAAGGCAATTGAACAAGGTGGATTTGCCAACGTTGGGCAACCCGACTATACCTGCTTTCATATGGCTGTAAATGGATCGTTACCGAATGCTTCTTCTTTCAAAAGTCGGGCAAATATACTCCTATTTGCCGTCTCCTGCTACTCCCGGGCGCAACCGGGGAAGAAATCGTATTTTCGCCTCAGGGGTTGGTAACAATTCCCCTTCTGCTTCGTCCTATTGTATAAATTCCATGACCATGAGAGTATTCCTGCCCCTGGCGGTCCTCCTTACCCTTCCTTTCCTGAGCAGCGCCCAAACCCTTACGGGCCGGATTTTAGACGGCGAGACCGGGGAGCCCGTCCCCTTTGCCACCCTGGTCACAGGGGTGAACAAGGGCACTATTTCAAATGAAGAGGGCTATTTCAGCCTCGACCAGGGCGGGCTTACGGAACAGGCGGTCCGGATCTCCTGCATGGGCTATGAGACCCTCGAAATCCCCGTCGGAACCCTGGAAGCCAACGGGACACTGAAATTAAGGCCCGCCGCCATCCGGCTCAACGAAGTTCGGATCGGGGACCGGATCCCCGGGGCCGGGGAAATCATTCAGAAGGTGGTCGAAAACATTCCCGTAAACTACCGGTCAGAGGCCGGGGACTACACCTTTTTTTACCGGGAGTCGGAATACATGAATTTTGACCAGCTGGAGATGGAAGTGGAAAAAGACTCCGAGCTGGACCGCAAACAGCTCGCCTCGGCCCGGGAAGAGCTGAATGCCCTGAGCCGATATATCATCGACAGCCGTCCCGTTGCCTTCTTTGATTTCAACGGAGCCTACAGGGGCCTTAAGGATACCAGTATGATCTGGGTGGACCGGGCCACGGAACTCGTGGATGCCAGCAAAGATTTTTCCATGGACAAGCTGCAGGAAAAAGCCCAGAAGATCATCCTCTCCCACCTGGACTCGACCCGAACCTATAAGGTAAAGACCGGGATGATCAAGGTGGAGGACAGCATTTCGATGCAGGAGGAATTGAAAAAAGACGGGGAGCGGGACAGCACTTCGGTGGCGAACCTCAAAGGCAGGGTATCTGACCTGCTCTCGGTGGCCGGGCTGCAGGGGGAAGACCGGCTCCGTGAGTTTCTCAACGCAGACCTTTACCGGTATGAACTGGTAAAGCCCACCTATTTCAATGGCTTTTACGTCTACGCCGTGCGGTTTACCCCCGCAAGGCGGAAGGCGCGTTTTTCAGGGACCCTGTACGTGGACGCTGCGAGTTTTGCAGTCCTCAAAGCGGATTACCAGTACGCCGAAGGGCGGAGCGGGGAAAGCGTGAACCTGAAGCTGCTGCTGGGGATCAAATACATCGAGAACAAAGACACGGGCACTATTGTCTTTCAACAGGATGATAAAGGGAAATATTATCCTTATTACATTCAAAAAGAATACGGTAACTATGTCTATTTACATAGAAGCTTAAAGTTTATTGAAAACAGTGACGCGCGTAAAAAAGTCCTTTTTGACTTTCTGCTCGAGGGCGGGGTACGCCAAAAGGAAAGCATGCTCTTGCGGCCCTCGGCCCCACTCACCAGCGCAGCCTCTTCAGATAAAATCGCCGTGATGAAGCTGGATTCCTACCAGCCGACCATCTGGCAGGATACGGAAATCATCGCACCCCTTGAGGAAATGAAAAACTTCAAGGTGGAGAACTGATCAGTCCCCGGGATGCATGAAACGCTGCTTGGCGAGCAGCTCCTCCTCGCTTTCCACGTGGGAATCATCCGGGACACAACAATCCACCGGGCATACTGCCGCACACTGGGGCTCTTCGTGGAAGCCCATGCACTCCGTGCATTTGTCAGGGGCTATATAGTAGATTTCATCGCTGATGGGCTGCTGTACGGCATCCGCATCCACCGCCTTCCCGTCGGGCAGCACTACCTGGCCCTTCAGGGAGGTCCCATCGCTGTAGCGCCATTCATCAGCGCCTTCGTAGATTGCGGTATTCGGGCATTCCGGTTCGCATGCACCGCAATTTATACACTCATCGGTGATAATTATCGCCATAGTTTCTTTCTTTTTCAAAGATTGGACGGGACCTGTCTTGCCGAACCCCGCCTGATCCCTATTTTTGCACAAAGTTAAGGGCTGAACGGCATACCGGCAAATCTGATGAAACCCAAAGATCCTTCATATCATGCGCTCCTGAAACTGGGGGCCGAGTTTCGGGAACTCACCCGGGAAGGCGGGTCCCTGGCCGGTAATCCGGGCCACCCGGACCTGGAACCGCTGCTTTCGCAGGTACACCTGGAGAATCCGTGGTTTACCCGGGAATCCTGCATGCATGCGCTGGGATACTGGGGGGAGGCGCTCACGGCAACGTCCCTTGACAACTGGCTTTCTGCATACCGAGCCCCCGGAGGCCGATCCCTGTGGGTAGGGCTTATCATGGCGGGAAATATCCCCCTGGTGGGATTCCACGATCTCATTTCCGTATTGCTCACCGGAAATTCCGCCAGGGTAAAATGCGCCTCCAGCGATACGCTCCTGATAAAGTACGTCGCAGGCCGCCTGATGGAACTGGAGCCCACACTCGGGACCCGTATTTCCCTGACTTCCGGCAAGCTCGGGGCCTTTGACGCCGTCATTGCGACGGGGAGCACGAACACCAGCCGCTATTTTGAGTACTATTTTTCAAAAAAACCGCACATTATCCGAAGAAACCGGCATGGGGTTGCCGTTCTTACCGGGGATGAAACCGGGGCGGAACTCGATGGCCTGGCGGAGGACATTTTCCGCTATTTCGGGATGGGTTGCCGGAGCGTCTCAAAACTCTATGTACCCGAACCCTATGATTTTGATCCGTTTTTCAGGGCCTGTTACGGCTTTAAGCACCTTATCGACCACCAGAAGTACGGCAATAATTACGACTACAACAAAGCGGTCTACCTGATGAGCGGCAGCGCGATGCTCGATAACGGCTTCCTCCTTCTCAAGGAAGACCCGGGAATCGGCTCCCCCATTGGAACCCTTTTCTACGAAACCTATTCCGACCGACAGGAGGTCCTTCATAAACTCGAAGCGGCAAGGGAAA
>CAZUZE010000238.1:0-4085 GCA_964624565.1 uncultured Robiginitalea sp. | reverse complement strand
TAGGAAGGTTTCTTCTGCTGCAAATGTAACATTTTGATACCTTCGTAGGCCATAATCCTAATTCCTTCAGCACCACCATGGCCCGACGTATTTTGGTGGTAGGAGCTGGAAAATCCACCTCCTATCTTTTAGATTACCTCCTCGAACACGCCCAAACGGAGCAGCTCAGTGTTATCATAGCCGATAAAAATCCCGAAGGGATCCCGGAAAAACTCAGCAAGCACCCGGCTTCGAGCATCGTGCGCCTGGATATTTCGGACGAGACCTCCAGACGTGCCCAGGTGGGGCAGGCGGATATCGTAATCTCGATGCTGCCCCCGGCCCTCCACCTGGAAGTGGCCAGGGACTGCCTTGAGGCCGGGAAAAACCTGGTCACGGCTTCCTATATCAGCAAGGGCATGCGCGAACTCGACGGGGAGGTCCGCAAAAAGGGGCTCGTTTTCATGAACGAAATCGGCCTGGACCCAGGCATCGACCATATGAGCGCCATGCAGGTGATCGACCGAATCAAGGCATCCGGCGGGCGGATGCTGCTCTTCGAATCCTTTACCGGCGGCCTGGTGGCCCCTGAAAGCGACACCAACCTCTGGAATTACAAATTCACCTGGAACCCGAGGAATGTCGTGGTGGCAGGCCAGGGGGGTGCTGCAAAATTCGTGCAGGAAGGCACTTACAAATACATCCCCTACCACAAACTGTTCCGGCGGACCGAATTTCTCGAAATCGAAGGGTATGGCACCTTTGAGGCCTATGCCAACAGGGATTCGCTCAGTTACCGGGAAGCCTATGGGCTGCAGGATGCCCTTACCCTTTATCGGGGCACAATCCGGCGGGTAGGGTTTTCCAGGGCATGGAATATCTTTGTGCAGCTGGGGATGACCGATGACTCCTACACCATCGAAAATTCCAAGGGGATGACCTACCGGGATTTTACCAATCTGTTCCTCCCCTATTCACCGACGGATTCTGTAGAACTCAAACTGCGGCACTACCTGAAAATCGACCAGGACGACAACCTGTGGGGAAAGCTCCTCGAATTGCATATTTTCGATCGCACCCGGAAGGTCAGGGTGGAAAATGGCAGTCCCGCCCAGATCCTCCAGGAAATCCTGGAGCAGAGCTGGACCCTGCAGCCTGAGGACCGGGACATGATCGTGATGTACCACAAATTCGGGTACGAACGCAAGGGCAAGCGCCTGCAGCTCGACTCCAATATGGTGGTCATCGGGGAGTCCAGCAGACATACGGCCATGGCCCGGACCGTTGGCCTGCCCGTGGGTATTGCGACCCTCCTGATCCTGAATGGCAAAGTACGGACCCCAGGGGTGCAGATTCCCATAGCCCCTGAGGTGTACGGCCCTGTCCTTGCCGCCCTTGAAGACTATGGGGTTCAGTTCAGGGAATACGAGGTCCCCTATCTGGGTTATAACCCCGACTCTGTGGGAAACTGAGATCCCCCGATAGGTGTATCTTTGTCCATAATCCCCGATGCGCATGCAATCGAATCAAAAACAAACCCGAATCGATGGGATCGACAAAAAAATCCTGAGGCACCTCATGGAGGATGCCCGTACACCCATCCTTGAAATCGCAAGGGATATCGGCATCTCAGGTGCGGCCATCCACCAGCGATTGCGAAAACTTGAGAAATCAGGGCTTCTTGCGGGTTCCAAGTTTATCCTGAACCCCAGGGCCCTGGGCTATACCACCACGGCCTATATCGGGATTTTCCTGGACAAGGCCATGAGCAACCCCTATGCTGTAAGGGAATTGAAAAAGATACCGGAAGTACTTGAATGCCACTACACAACAGGCAACTGGTCGATCCTGATCAAGGTCCTCTGCCGGGACAATGAGCACCTCATGCAGTTGTTGAATAAAAAAATCCAGCAAATTGAAGGGGTTTCCCGAACGGAAACCTTCATTTCGCTGGATCAGTCCATAGACCGGCAAATACAACTCTGACCTGCCGGGGTCCGTGCCGGGGTCAGTCCCTGCCCCCAAACACCTGCAACCCCCAGTAGACCAGGTTTGCCAGGGCACCGATAGCGGCGACCAGATAGGTGCGTGCCGCCCATTTCAAGGCGTCCTCCGCCCCATCATATTCCTTTGGTGTCACCATTCCCGTCTGCTTTAGCCAGGCGAGCGCCCGGTTGCTCGCATCGTATTCCACGGGAAGGGTTATAAAACTGAAAAGGGTGGCAAGGCCCATCATCACCAGGCCAGCGATGGCAATCCAGTATCCCATGCCCGCACCGGCAGCAGCGCCGAGGACCAGGCCACCGAACACGAGCCACATGGACATTCCCGAAGTAATGCTCACCACGGGCACGAGCTTGGAACGCATCGTAAGCCATTCATAGGATTTGGCATGCTGTACCGCATGCCCGCATTCGTGGGCCGCCACGGCAGCGGCGGCGGCATTTCGCTGGTTGTAGACCCCTTCGCTGAGGTTGACCGTTTTATTTTTCGGGTTGTAGTGATCTGTCAGCATCCCGGGGGTACTGATGACCTTTACATCCCGTATCCCATTGTCGGCCAGCATTTTCTGAGCGATTTCAGCCCCGCTCATCCCATTCTGCAAATGCACCTTGGAATAATGGCGGAACTTGCTCTTGAGGCGTGAACTGACGAGCATGCTTATCAGCGCGATCCCGCCTATCAAAATATAATATCCTGTCATACCCATAACTTTAGATTTCGCTTTTTTAAATGTAGGAAAATTACAAGCAAAAACCTCGCCAGGGTTTGCGAAATGGCATCAGGGCCCAATAACTGCAAATCTGTCAGTTACGCAATTCAGACAGTCATACCCTTTAGGGGGCCAAAGGTGTCGAGGATTTCCTCGTACACCACCTCCCCGTGCACGATATTGAGTCCCTTCTGCAGGGAAGGATCCTTCGAACAGGCCTGTTCCCATCCCATATCCGCCAGCTTAAGCACATAGGGCAGCGTGACATTTGTCAGGGCAAGGGTGGAGGTATAGGGTACCGCCCCCGGCATGTTCGCCACGCAATAGTGGACGACATCGTCGATAATAAAGACGGGGTTCTCATGAGTGGTGGGCCGGGAAGTCTCCACGCATCCGCCCTGATCCACAGCCACATCCACGATCACTGTTCCGGGTTGCATGGTGCTGAGCATGTCACGGGTGATCAGTTTGGGGGCCTTGGCTCCCTTGATCAGCACCCCCCCCACGATAAGGTCATGCGTTTTGACATGCCTGCGGATATTGAATTCATTGGAGAATTCCGTCACCACGTGGGGGGGCATGACATCATTGACATAGCGCAATCGCTTCATGTTGACATCGAGCACCGTTACATGGGCCCCGAGCCCGGCGGCCATTTTCGCAGCCTGGATCCCCACAATTCCAGCCCCGAGCACCAATACCCGGCCAGGAGGCACCCCGGGTACCCCGCCGAGCAGGACCCCCCGCCCCTTTACCGGTTTTTCAAGGTATTTGGCGCCCTGCTGTATGGCCATCCTGCCGGCCACTTCAGACATCGGAGTCAGCAGGGGCAGGGTTCCCTCCTCGTCCTCAACGGTCTCGTATGCAATGCATACCGCCTGGCTATCGATCATGGCGCGGGTGAGGGCTTCGCTGGAGGCAAAATGAAAATACGTAAAGAGTATCTGGCCCTTCCTGACCAGGGAATACTCTTTGCTGATGGGTTCCTTCACCTTAACGATCATCTCGCTTTGGGCATAAACCTCCTCGATGGTACCCAGGATCCTGGCGCCCATCTTGCTGTAGTCGTCATCGGTAAAACCGCTGCCCATTCCGGCCCCGGATTGAACCAGCACGTCGTGTCCCTTATGGCTTAGTTCCAGCACGCCGGCAGGGGTCATCCCCACCCGGCTTTCATTATTCTTGATTTCTTTAGGAATCCCAATGGTCATGTCGCTTGATTTAAATTGCCGTAAAGATGGATCAAAATTCCATTTTAAACACAATAATATCGACAAAATATAGGGGTATTCAGTCGATTTAATGTTTTTTTAATCCAGGCACCCCTTTTTTATAGGGGGTATATCTGATAAAATTGCTGATTTTTTATATTACACCCCCTTTTTTTATCCTT
>CAZUZE010000237.1:0-4132 GCA_964624565.1 uncultured Robiginitalea sp. | reverse complement strand
AACAGAAGTCATAGGCAGAAAGCCCCGCGAAAATGGGAAATAGGGGGCGGATGGAAGCCGTTCAGGGTGCTGGTTGTTTGCAGGATGAGGCGGTATCTTGCAGATGGGGGTGGGGGGATCCCCCCCAGGGCCAACGAAGCTGCCCCTGCCCCAAGTAAAAAAACAGTACTGCCTAACCAGAATACACCTTACAACATGAAACGCACAATACCCTACATCCACCTCCTGCTCCTGCTGGCCTTTCAGGGGTTCGCCCAATCCGATGCCCGCATGGCCGAAGAAATTGATAAGCGCACCTTTTCCTTTGCCGAACGGGACTCCACCCTTTACCTGGACTTTTACCAGAAAAAAGGGGATACGGAAGTGCGTCCCTGCGTGATCTTTGTTTTCGGAGGGGGGTTTGCCACGGGCAGCCGGGATGCACAGGCCTACGAGAACTATTTCAACACCCTGGTCGGCCAGGGGCTCAAGGTCGCTTCCATCGACTACCGGCTGGGGCTGGCCGGGATCTATGACGAAGTCGGGATTTTTAACACGAAACCCCTTGGGGAAGCCATCGATATGGCCGTGGCTGACCTGTTCCAGGCAACGGCCTACCTCATCTCCAGGGCAGGTGAAATCGGGATTGACCCTTCCGCACTGATCGTTTCCGGTTCAAGCGCCGGGGCAATCACCAGCCTCCAGGCGGACTGGTACCTGAAAAACAATCATGAACTAAGCGCCTCCCTTCCGGAGGACTTCCGGTATGCCGGGGTCATTTCGTTTGCCGGGGCCATTTTCAGCACCACGGGAAAGCCTACCTATAAAGAATCTCCAAGCCCCACCCTGTTTATCCACGGAACGGAGGATGAAACGGTCCCGTACTCCAAGAGGCGCCTGTTCAACAAGGGATTTTTCGGCCCCGCCTTCCTGACTGCGGAGTTCATAAAGAAAGGGTACCCGTTTTATTTCGTGACCGAGGAAGAAGGCAGCCATAAAATTGCAGTTTCCGCCATGAACGAGCGTTTGGGCGAAGTACTTCAATTCATAGGCACTGCCGTGCTGCGGGAATCCCCATTCCAGAAAGAGATCACCCTGATCCCTTTGAAAAAATAAGCAGGGTCCCAAATCTGGGGGTCAGATCTTGATGCGCTTTTCAATGATCTGCTTCATGCTGACGTCCTCGTAGTTCCGCCTGACAAAGTCGAGGGCCAGGGCGAGGATTTCCCCCATATGCGTGCATTTTTTGAACTGCATGTCCAGGGTGAGGGCGTAAATCTCCCTTTTGAGCCTGTCGATGTGCTCGGGCTTTGAAAGGGTGTCCTTTTTCGCAATTTCCACAAGGGCCCGGATCCGGCTGCCCGAGCTCAGGATCCGCTTGGCCACGATGGAGCGCTCCTCCACCTTGTACTGGTCGACGGAATCCCTGAGCAGTTTTTTCCGCACCAATTCCACCATAACCCGGTTTTCCTTGAAAAACTGGGGGCGGTAAATCGCCAGTTTTCCCTCATAGCACTGCTGGTCAAAATCAATGGCGCGAATCCGGTAGACCACGTGGTCAAAATCGTGGACCGGGACAATGACGTAGTTATAGGAGCGCATATCCCCCAGGAGGCGGATCATACAGCGCTCGTTGAATTTGACGAATTCCTTGGCCAGCTGGGCCTTTTCCGATTCGGAACAGGAAGGGAGCATGTCCTTGATAAACACATCCCCGGGGATGCCTGCGATATGTTCCTCGATCAGGGTGTTTTTGTAGACCAGGAAATTGAGGTCGTACGGGGAGAGCATGTGTTCGAGCTCCAGGCCATAGATCCGGGAGGCATCCGTTTTCTTGACATAGAAATAGGTGAAGTTGTCGTTGAGGATGTTCCGGACACGGATCCTGAAGGGTTTGGAGTTGCCGAAGGTGCAGAAATCCACGGCATCGACGTTGAGGTACTGGAAAATGCGGTCGCTCCCGTCGGAATGCAGGATGGAATAGACGCGCTTCAGGCTCAGGTCGATTTCCTGCCGGTCCGAATCCGAATAAAAGACCCGCACCCAGAGGGAGTCCTCGTCCTTCTTGTCGTAAACGACCACCGAACCCGAGAATCGAAGGAGGTCCTCGTAGAAAATCGGGATCTCGATTTTACGGTTGTACTCCTCCAGGTAGGCGTCCAGATCAGGATTCACCGGGAAGGCAGGTTTTTTTTTGGAAATTACGGGATCCTGGGACATTACCGGATTTTTGGTTTACTTGTAACAAATTACGCATTATCTCGTCAACTATATAAACCCCACAGATAAAACCTTCCATTTGGAAACCATCCTTACCGTCACCAACCTCACCAAGAAATTCGGGCACCTCACCGCTGTCCGGGATCTTTCATTTACCATTGAAAAGGGCAATGTCTATGGGATCCTGGGGCCTAACGGAAGCGGGAAATCCACAACGCTGGGGATAGTCCTCAATGTGGTCAATGCCACTTCCGGGTCATTCAGCTGGTTTGACGGCACCACCTCGACGCATCAGGCGCTCAAAAAGGTGGGGGCCATCATCGAACGGCCCAACTTCTACCCCTATATGTCAGCCGTTCAAAACCTGAAGCTGGTCTGCAAGATCAAGGAAGTACCGGAATCGCGTATTGAAGAGAAGCTTTCCATGGTAGGGCTCTGGGAGCGCAGGGACAGCAAGTTCAGCACCTTTTCACTCGGGATGAAGCAGCGCATGGCGATCGCCTCTGCCCTGTTGAACAATCCCGAAATCCTCATCCTGGATGAGCCCACCAATGGCCTGGATCCCCAGGGCATCCACCAGATCCGCGAACTGATCAAAAAGATTGCGGCCGAGGGCACTACCATCCTGCTCGCCTCCCACCTGCTGGACGAAGTTGAGAAGGTGTGTACGCATGTGGTCATCCTCAGAAAGGGGGAAAACCTCTACGACGGGACCGTGGACGGGATGCTGGCGAGCCATGGCTTCTTTGAGCTCCGCGCCGGGGATATGGAGGCCCTCAAAAAAGTCCTGGGGGAAAGTCCGGAGTTCTCGCGTATCGACCTCGAGGGCGATACCTTGATTGCCTACCTGAACACCCCTTTGGATGCCGAGGCCCTGAACCGGCGCTGCTTTGAACGTGGCATCGCCCTGACGCACCTGGTAAAACGGAAGGAGAGCCTCGAACAGCAATTCCTCACCCTGACCAACCACCAGGAACCCCGAACCACAGCACAGACCCGCCCATGAAACGCTTGCTCCAAATAGAACACATCAAACTCTGGAACAGCAGGTCCAGCCGTTTTCTGATCATCGCCTATTTCGTGCTGCTTACCTCCATCGCCCTTATTGCAGCCATAAAATTCGATATCGGCCCCATAGAATTTCATCTTGCGGACCAGGGGATCTTCAACTTTCCCTATATCTGGCACTTTAACACCTATGTGGCCGCCATTTTCAAGCTTTTCCTGGCCATCGTGATCGTCTCGATGATGTCCAACGAATACACAAACAAAACGATCAAACAGAACCTGATCGACGGGCTTTCCAAAAAGGAATTTATCGCCTCAAAATTCCTCACCGTCCTCGTATTTGCAGGGATTTCAACCCTGTTCGTATTTGGGGTCTCCCTGATCCTCGGGGCGATCTATTCGGACTACAACGAACTCTCGATCGTCTTTTCCGACCTTGAGTTCCTGCTGGCTTTTTTCGTAAAACTCGTCGGCTTTTTCAGCTTCTGCCTCTTTCTGGGCATCCTGGTCAAACGCTCTGCCTTTGCCCTTGGATTCCTGATCATCTGGGCCATCCTGGAACAGGTGATCTTCGGGTTGCTCGGCTGGAAACTGGTCTCCTGGGAGACAGCCAGGACCCTGCAGAGCCTGTTGCCCCTGGAGTCGATGGCCAACCTGATCAAAGAGCCCTTCAGCCGCTTGAATGCCGTGCAGTCGGTGGCCGACCAGATCGGGGAAAAAATCGAACTGAACTACCATGTGCACTGGTATGAGATCCTGCTGGTACTCGCCTGGACGGCCCTCTTTGTATATTGGTCTTACGCCCTGCTTCGCAGGCGTGATCTTTAGGCGATCCCAAAAAAATCTCCCCTCACCCCCCGCAACCGGGTTTTGGACAGGAATCCCCCTGGATTTCTCGATAAATTCGTAATTTCCTCCTCCCTCG
>CAZUZE010000236.1:0-4141 GCA_964624565.1 uncultured Robiginitalea sp. | reverse complement strand
GCCCTGTCTGAATTGACCACTTCCGTAAAAAAGTGTTCGATCCCGCTGTTGCGGAGCTTTCGGGCCTGTACCTCCTCAAACCCATTGGTGATGATGTGCAATTTATACTTCCCCTTCAGGTACTGCAGCACTTCCATACAGTTGGGCAACAGGTGGGTTTGGGCCGAAAGGTTCTCGATATACGCCTCTGAAAGCTGGTGTATCAGCCGGTCCGAAACCGGGAGGGCCATGCGTTCGAAAACGGTTTTCAGGCGTTCGTACCTCAGTTTTTCCTTGCTGATCCGTCCCTCCCGGAAGGCTTTCCAGAAGAGGAAATTCAGCGGCACATAATGCTCCAAAAACCGCTCCAGGGACACCTCGACCTCAAAGCGTTCAAATAGCAACTGGTAGGTAAGGGCTGAATTGCGCTCAAAATCCCAGAGGGTGTGGTCCAGGTCAAAAAAAACATCCGTGACGGCCGCTTCAGGCATGGAATCGCTTTAAGGTTTTTTCGTAGAGCTCCAGCCAGTTGAACTGCTCTTCCCCTCCCAGCAATTCATTTGAAAAAACGGCGATCAGCCGGCCCCTGACCTCCTTCACCTGCTTGAAAACAGCATCCAGGTCGGACCAGAGGGCCGCTTCGGAAGCGTACCGGGTAAAGGCGTAATCATGGAAGGCGAAGGGACAGATTTTTATGGGCTGTTGGGATTCAAGGGCGATGTCGTAAAAGAAAAAAGACGTGCACGTGCTCGCCCTGAACCCGATTTCATGGGTATACCCCATGGAAAAGTCCCGGCTGAATTCCGCATCCACCAGGTTCCGGTAGGTGTTCGGGATCTCTACCCGGTTATAGCGCATCCTGGAGTACTTCACAGGGCGGTGGATGACTTCGGAGAGGCGCTTTTTCTCCTCCTTCAGGGTCCCGGGCTCCTGGGCCGCGGCATAGGAGACCGCCAGGGAGACAATGCAGTAATCCGCCACGGATTTGATCAGGTACCGGAAGGCGTTGTTGTTTGGCGAAACGTTCTTGTCGTAGGTGGAATACTCAGCAAACTGGAAAAAGAACATGGTACGGGCCCTGTACTCCTTTTCCAGGGCGATAAGCCTGTCAAAATTGTCATACGGGTCAAGGGCGGGATTGATGGATACCCTGAGCCGTTCCCAGAGCCTTTTCAAACGGAAGCGGGAGAGGTCCAAAAGGAAACCCGCCATCCCCCTGAAAAACCCCCGGTGGGCATAGCAATGGGAGGTGGTCACATCCACGACCGGGGTAAAGCGGTAGGGTTTGCGGTCGGTCAGGATCTCGGGAAAACGCTCCCTGAGCTGCTCCAGGAGCGCACCGGCCCAGAGGTCTACCAGGGGCATCCTCAGGAACCCCTGCTGGTAGGCGAGGCTTTCCCCGGGGGGAAACCGGCCGTGCTGGTCGCGGACATGCGGCAGGTACTCCTCATACCGGCTCAACAGGTAAAAGGAAGCGGCCAGGATATCGAAAGGGATGGTACTGCGCGCACCGGTAGGGAAAAAACAGGGCAATTCCCCCCAGGTGTCCATCTTGATTTCGACCTCTTCAATCCCCTGACGGAAAAGCAGGTCCGTGCTCTGGATAAAAAATTCGTTCTGGAGCGGCTGGCGGGTATAGGTGATCTTGGGGCCCTTATGCTTGATAAATTCGGCAACCTCCGTGGTGTGGCCAATCTCGATGCCCAGGATACGCGAAAATAGCTGTCG
The DNA here is from genome assembly GCA_964624565.1 of uncultured Robiginitalea sp. Classification (GTDB taxonomy): domain Bacteria; phylum Bacteroidota; class Bacteroidia; order Flavobacteriales; family Flavobacteriaceae; genus Robiginitalea. The sequence continues at coordinate 2,434 of CAZUZE010000236.1, read as the reverse complement.
GGAAATGTAGGTTACCCTGGGTGTAATCTTATGGGTATAAATCAGCAGCACCTCTGGAGTGGTTTAAAGGAGTTGTTCATCCGCAAAACTATAATATTCTGAGCCATGAACAATCAAATGATCGAGGAGCTTGATATCCATTATGGAAGCCGCTTTCTTTGTTTTTCGGGTGATCTGTATATCGGCCTGGCTCGGCTGAAGGTTCCCGGAAGGGTGGTTGTGGGCGAGGATCAGGCCGACGGCCCCCAGTTCCAGGGCCTTCTTCAGGATCATCCGGACGTCAACCAGGGTGCTGGTCAGCCCCCCTTTGCTCACCTGGTACTGAAACTGGACCCGGTTTGCATTATTGAGGTAGAGCACCCAGAATTCTTCGTGCATCAGGTGGGAAAACAAGGGTGCCAGCTGCGCATGGGCATCAGCGCTCTGACGGATCGCCTGCCGGGCAGCTACCGGGTTCCGGGTATACCTTCGGGCCAGTTCCATGGCGGCTACGACGGTTACTGCCTTTACGGGGCCAATTCCTTCAAAGGCCATCAACCGGGCGGCGGAAAGCTCCCCCAGCGCCTTCAGCGGCTCCTGGGAATCCCCCAGAATGCGCCTGGCCAGGTCCAGCGCGTGCTCCTTCCGGGAACCTGAACCCAGGAGGATGGCAAGGAGTTCGGTGTTTGACAGGCTTTCCGCCCCTTTCTGGAGGAGGCGCTCCCTGGGACGCTCGGAGGCATTCCAGGATTTTATGGACTTTGGGGGCAACGAGGTTTTCATAGACCCATGAGATACGGAATTACCTTGCAAGAATCCAGCGGGCTTTCCGCTTAATGTCTTATTTTTAATAAAACGACACGCTTATGAAATCCCTTTTTGAACCCGCGGCCTTTGCCGAAATCCTGGAGCGCCTCTCCAGACTCGAGGAAGGCATGCCTCCCAGGTGGGGCAAAATGAGCGTGGGACAAATGGCCTGGCACTGCCAGGTGCCCTTAAAGGTGGGTATTGAAAACAAACCCCCTAAGAAAAAGCCCAACCCGCTCATCAAAATGCTCTTCAAAAGAAGCATGTACAGCGATAAACCGTGGCGAAAGAACCTGCCCACCTCCCCCCTTGCCAGGGCAGAGGCTCCCAAGGACCTGAAAACGGAACTGCCCCTGCTCAGGACCCGGGTTGAGGAATTCCACGCCCTGAAAGACCGGAAAGAATGGAATCCCCACCCGCTTTTCGGGGTCCTTACCCCCGAGCAATGGGGCCAGATGCAGTATAAACACCTCGACCACCACCTAAGCCAGTTCGGGGTATAGCGGTCTACCGGATCCGGGAAAGGAGCTTTTCCAGCTCCAGGCCCCCGTAATTGCCGCTGCTCATCAGCAGGAATACGGTGGCATCCACCGGAATCCCTCCGAGGTGCGCTTCGAGGTCGGCGGCCCGGGTAAATACCCGGAGCGAATCCATGCCAAAGGCGTTTTTGATATCCTCAGGCTCGATGGGTTGCAGCCTCTTAACCGCCAGGGATTCCGGGACGTAAAAAACAATGGCCTCATCGGCCCCTTCGAGGCTGTCCCGGTACTGTCCGATAAAGTCGCTGTTCAGGCTGCTGTAGGTGTGCAATTCGAGGCAGGCGACCACACGGTGGTGCGGAAACTGCTCCCGCACCGCGGCGGTGGCCGCACGGACCTTGCTCGGGGCATGGGCGAAGTCTTTAAACACGTAGTTCCCGCCCCCGCTGGCAAGGAGTTCCAGCCTTTTGGAAGCTCCTGTAAAACTGCCCATGGCCTCATAAAAATCCACTTCATCCACGCCCATCTGCTGGCAGATCCATTTGGCACCCGCCAGGTTGCTGAGGTTGTGGCGGCCAAAGACCTGCAGGGGCATATCCCCTTCAGGCGTTTCAAGAAGGGTAAGGCCCTCCTCTACCCTGTAGGAGGGGGTTTCGTAGGGAAACTTTCGCACGGGAGCCTCCCATCCCGGGACGAGGGTACGGAGCACCTCATCTTCTGAGTTGTAGGTAATGCTCCCCCCGGGAACAATCGTATCGAGAAAAATGCGGAACTGCTCCGTATAGTCCTCAAGCGTTTTAAAGACATTGATGTGGTCCCAGGCAATGCCGCTCAGCAGGGCGATATTGGGGCGGTAGAGATGGAACTTGGGCCGCGGGTCCAGGGCAGATGAAAGGTACTCATCCCCTTCCAGCACAATAAAATCGTTGTCCTCTGTAAGGCGGACCATCCGGTCAAAACCCTCCAGCTGGGCGCCCACCATAAAATCCACGTCCCGGTTCCAGTACTTCATCACGTGGAGGATCATCGAAGTGATGGTCGTTTTTCCGTGGCTCCCCCCGATGACCACCCGGGTCTTGTCCCTGGCCTGTTCATAGAGGAACTCGGGATAGGAATAAACGGGAATGTCGAGTTCGCGGGCGCGGGCGAGTTCCGGGTTGTCCGCCCTG
>CAZUZE010000235.1:0-4152 GCA_964624565.1 uncultured Robiginitalea sp. | reverse complement strand
GATCCTGGTCGGGAAGGCGTTTTCCGGGACCCGATGCGATGCCCTCCAATTCGAAACTTTTGAAGGCGTTTCGGGCTACCTGAAATCGAACCCGATATCCGGACCTGCTACAGTGCTCATCAAGGCCTCGAGGGGAATGGCCCTGGAGCGGTTGCTCCCATACCTGTAGGAATCCGTCAAAATAAACGTCCGCGCGCCAAAATAAATTTGGCAGGCCTCCCTGGATTACCTCCCGACTTCGTCGCGTCGGTGATCCAGGGCTTCCCGCTCCTGCAATTAGAAAACCCAATCCGGCTAGGCCGGATTGCTGTTTTTCATTTCTTGCAAATGCCCAAGCAAGCTCGGCATTTGCCGAAATGAAAAACCCGCGCCTGTCAGCGCGGGTTTTCTGAGTGATGTGGGATATACTGGATTCGAACCAGTGACCTCTGCCCTGTCAAGGCAGCGCTCTAAACCAACTGAGCTAATATCCCGTGCAGAACAGGGCGCAATTTCGTAAAAAATACGGGAGTGCAAAAACCGGGGGCGAGAAATATTTCAGATTGTTTTTTCGGAAACAGGACCGGACTGATCTGGGTCATTTCATTTCGCTCCTTCCGGATTTACCTTTAGGCAGTGTGATTTTAAAATGATGTTGAACCTCTAAATTTTACAAGTATGGACTTAGTTAAATTCAAAAGAAGGCCCCTGAGCAACCTTTTGTCACAGGATTTTTTTGACCTGGACAACTTCTTTGACGAACGCATGTGGAAATCCGGGCTGATGAACGCAGATTTCTGGAATGGAAAAACTGTTGAACCTGCATTGAATATCAAGGAAACCGAAGACCATTTTGAAATTGAACTGGCCGCACCGGGATTCGCCAAAAAGGATTTCAACATTACCATCGAGGATGGATGCCTTAACATCGCTGCGGAAAAAGAACAATCCAAGGAAGATACCTCCGAAGAATTTACCCGGAGGGAATTCAACTACACTTCCTTTGAGAGATCGCTGCAACTCCCCGAATCTGTGAAGGAAGAGGAGATTAAGGCCAAATACAAAGACGGTATCCTCAGTTTCAGGTTGCTGAAAAAAGAGGAGATGAAAAAAAGACCTCCCAAGGTGATTGAAGTCGGCTGATAATGCCCTTCAATTCTTTGTCCCTGCACTGCAAATTGTCCATAAGGCGCAGTGCAGGGCTTTTTTTGCCCTAAGGAGCCGGCGGGATGCCCGCGGCAGACTTTATCCTCCTTTTCGCCTCCTTGTAACCCAGTTCATAAATAGTGTCCAGGTCCTTTTCGAGAAAGGTGCTGTACCGGCTGAGCTGCCTGGGATAGACCAGGAGGTCGCACAGGTCGAACTTCCGGATGGAATCGGTAGCGGTCTTGATTTTAAGGACACGCTCCAAAACCGAAACGGAATTTTTCAGGTTCGATTTCTCCACAACTTCAAAGGGATTGACATACACCCCTATCAGGAACTCCGCCTGGTCCCGGAGCAGGTCCACCGGAAAATTGTTGAGTACCCCGCCATCCACATAGTACCCCTCCCCTATGGCCACCGGGGCAAAAAATCCCGGAAACGCAGCCGAAGCCAGCAAGGGTCGTATCAGGGGCCCCTCGTGGAATACTTTTAATTCTCCTTTCAGCACATCTGTGGCGGTAACCTGCAGCGGAATCTTCAACGCCCCGAAGTCATCCTCCGGAAGGATTTCGCGAAAGCGGTCGTAAAAACTCTCCGGATCAACCCATCCGGGCTTTCCAAAAGCGTAATTCCCAAAACTAAGAAGTTGAATGCCCTTAAAGAACTCGAGCATGTCCGAGGCAGACACCCCATACGCACAAAGGGCGCCTATCAGGGCGCCCGCACTGGTCCCGGCGATGGCCCCGGGACGGATTCCGGCCTCCTCGAGCGCTTTGAGGGCGCCAATATGCGCGATCCCCCGGTAGCCTCCCCCCGATAACGTCAATGCAGTTGTCATAAAACTTTGGTAAGTTACAAAGATAGAAAGCGTTGGCAGCCCTTCGTATGACCGTTGTCATATTTATCACAGTCGAAGCGGATTACCTTTAGGATCCGACACCTGCCGAGGTGTGCCCATGTGTTTCCGTACCCCGGTAAAACCCCCCAGTAGTAACGGCTATTGCGGGATACGCACCGATATGGAAGGACCGGGCCTTCCGGATGGCAGGTATTGACCGCAATGTACCATGAAGACACTAAATGAACCCGGATTGCTGCAGGCACTTCCCGACCCCATGGGCGAGGCTGTCTTCATCCTTGATGCGGAGGGGTGTTTTATGGATTACCTGACTTCCCTGAATGAGGAATTCCTCACGAGCAACCCCGACCTCAGGGGGCGAAAAATATCGGAATTCCTCCCCGCGCATTTCCGACCTGAATTTCTCGGCGCCATTGAAGGGATGCGGGAAAAGCGCAAGCCGCTGAACCTCGGGTTTTCGGTAAAGGAAAAAGACACCCTGCACTACGAGGTCAGGTTATTCCCCCTTAACGACTCCAAGATTATAGCGGACCTGCGGAACATTACCGAAAAGGTCCGCAATGAACAGGACCTCATTGCGGAACGCGGCCAACTGAGGGACTATCTTGATTCAGCGGGGTCCCTGTTTATCGTACTCAGGCCGGACTGCCGTATTGCCCTGGCAAACCGAAAAGCCAGCGAGGTACTCGGGTATCCCGTAAAATCCCTCCTGAACCAGAACTGGTTGCCCTTCATCAGTGGTGAAAAGGAACAGAAAAGACTTCGAATCCTCTTTGACCAAACCTTCCGGGCAAAAAGGGTGTTTTCAGAATCCTTCGAAAGCCCGGTGACGACAAAATCCGGAGAAACACGGCTGATCCGCTGGCAAAATGCCCTTTTGAAAGATGCCGAAGGAAACCCCAGCAGTCTCATCTGTTCCGGGGTCGACATATCCGACCAGAGGTCCGCTGAAAATCAGCTCCTGAGGAGCGAGGCCCGGAACCGCGCCATCCTGGAGGCGATCCCGGATGTCATCCTCCTCCACGACGCCGCGGGCCGTATTCTTCAGGTAAAGGAAGCCCCGGATACTCCCGGGTGCTTCCGGGAGTCGCGTATCATAGGGAAACGCATCACCGAGGTCTTTCCCGGCGGCCAGGGGGAGGAAATGCTCCATAAGATCCGGGAATCCTGTGATACCGGGCAGACAAAAGCACTCGAAATCAGCCTTGAAACCGAAAAAGGGTTGTTGTCATTCGAGATCCGGTATGCCTGCATGGAGGGGGGCCAGGTGCTGGCTGTTGTCAGAAATATAACAGCGGCCCGGGCGACACAGCACGTGCTCAACCTCCGGAACCGGGCGCTGGAGGCAGCAGGGAATGGCATCATTATCGCAGATGCCCTGCAGCCCGATTTCCCAATCATATATTGCAATGAGGCATTCACAAGGATTACGCAGTACCGGGAAGATCAGGCGTTAGGAAGAAATTGCCGATTCCTCCAGGGGCCCGAAACCGAACCCGCCAAAGTGAAAAAGATCCGGGAAGCCCTTCAAAAGGGCATCCCTTCCCGCGTGGTGCTCCGGAATTACCGCCGGGACGGTTCCATGTTCTGGAACGAACTGGCCATAACCCCGATCCGGGATGATTCGGGACAGCTCACACATTTCATAGGGGTGCAAAACGACATCAGCGCCAGGGTCGTGGAGGGCCAGCGCAAAGACCATACCCGAAAAATCCTCGAGGCCATCACCCATGACAAGCCCATAGTGGAAACAGCCGGGATGGTCGCCGCCTACCTTAAGACCTGTTTTCCCCATGCCGGCGTACAGATTGCCCTGTGGCGTTCAACAGAGGAAATTCTCGAAACCCTGTCGGAAACAGGGCTGCCCCCCTCGCTGGCCCGAAACCTAAAGAGGGTGGATTTAAAAAAAGAGGCCGGATGTCCCTGTGCCCTGGCCGTAAAGACAAAGAAACCTTCCTTTTTGGAGCACCTCGGAACCAGCGAGGCCACTGGAAGGTTCCTGAAGTCGCTTGAGGAAGTGGGCATCACGAGCTGCTGGTCCTTTCCCATCCTGTCTTCCTCGGAAACAGTCCTGGGCATTTGTACGCTTTACTCGGCAAGCAGAGGCAGGCCTGCAAAGGAACAGCAGGGTGTCCTCCAGGACGCCACCCAGCTCGCCGGACTTGCTA
>CAZUZE010000234.1:0-4152 GCA_964624565.1 uncultured Robiginitalea sp. | reverse complement strand
TGCCTCCCAAGGAAGGATTATACGAAATTACCCTGAATATATGCAATATTAACATAGGGGGTTAGGAAATGGTGTTTTTCCGACAATATAACACATAAAGTGGATAATGTCGCGGAAGTTTTGACGCCTTTGTGTGCCTACTTTTGGAGTGTTAATCAAAGAATCGCGTACTAATCAAAAAACGAATGTCATGAAAAACAATTGGAAAAAAGTAAGTACTGCTCTGATGATTTTGGCTGCAACAGCGAGCATGCAAGCCGCTAATCCGGTTTTGGGAAAAAATCCGGGTGAGAAGGAAATCAAACAGAACTCCGCCACCCTTCAGGTTAAAGGGCTGCGGGTCCTGGTGAACCATTTGAACCTCGAGGGAAATGCGGTCACCCTGAAGGTCTACGACGAGGAAAACCGCCTGCTCTACATCCGGGAATTTGACCAAACCCCTGTGATAGAAAAGGCCTTCAATTTTGAAAATGCCTACCGGGGCACCTACAGTGTTGTCCTCAGCGATGACGATACCTCCTACGCTGCTTCGGTAACGGTTGCGCTTTAGTTGGTTTTATTTTAGTTGGTTTACTTCAGGAAAAGGGGGCTGTTGAAGCCCCCTTTTTTATGTCAGCCACCGCTCGAGCTGTTTTTTCTTTTCTTCCGGAACGCAAGGGTGGCCCAGAGCCACCTCAAGAAGTTCCCTGTCCTTTTCAGCAGCATACCACAACCGGTAAAACTGCGAAACGCTCAGACTCTGCATCGGGGTTTCCAGTAATTCAACACTGTCCCCTGGCCGCACCATACCAGGCTCAAGCACGGAAACATAGGTTCCCGGGTGTCCATGACTGACAAAGGCATCCACAACGCCCTGGTCCTCAAATCGAATCCCCAGGGCGAAACAGGGCTCCCGTGGGGTGGTGACCCGGATAACCGCCTCGCCTGCCTGGTAAAGGCTGCCCATCAAAAGGTCATCCTCATTCATGCCCGATACCGTGAGGTTTTCGCCAAACATACCGAAATCCCAGGCCAGGTTGGGATACAAAGCTTTCCAGTAGGGGTACCACTCCTGCGAGAATAGATACGCGGCTTTCCGGCTTCCCCCGTGAACCTTTGGATTCCCGATTGTGTCCCCTTTTACCCCTTCGCAGTGCAGGTAGATTCCCTCTTTTTTCGGGGTTTTGTATATGCCGGTTATCCGGTCGCTGCCTTTCCAGGTAATGGTCCTGGGTTGGGCGGTATTGGTGCTCACAATTTTCACAACAGCTGTTTTTTTGGACTTAAAGGTACTATTTATCCGGTTGTGAAGAAGACCTGAAGGCCTGTGGACAGACAATTTTTGCGGAGTTTGAAGGTGCCTTTCATTATTCCGGGGACCGGTTGCCCCACCCGGTTTTGAGGGGGCTTTTGAAAAACACCAGGTTCCTGAACACCCACCTCAGCAGGTTGTAGTAACGACACTTCTTTTGTGCCTGCTTAGAGCGCTGGGTGCATCTTTGTATTTATACGTATAACAAGGCCCAGTAAATGAGGAGTCCCTGAAGCGGCAGTCGCAGCCACAGAAACCAGGCGGGCAGGCCCATACCGGCGTGTTTGTCGCGAAGCATGTGAATGTGAACCGGCATAAACAGGAGCAGGAGCCCCACGATGCCATACAGGGCAGGGGTGCGGGACCCCGAAAAAAACAGGGCCCCTCCCAGAATGATTTCCAGGATCCCGCTGAAGTAGACCGCAGCCCGTTTTCCCGGGATCCAGGGCGGCATAATCCGCTGATACATCTTGGGGAAGACGAAGTGCAGAATGCCTGCCAGAATATAGAGCAGGGCCATAAAGGCCAAATGCCAGGGAGCTTCCATGTCCCTAAAATACACATTACGGCCATGCAATGACAAAAAAACCGCCCCCTCATGGGGACGGTTTTTTATCTCAGGGCGGTTGCCGGGGTCCTATTTGACCATTTCGTAACTCCGGTGGATGAAAGAAGTGAGTTCTTCCCCCCTGAGCAGTCCTTTTGAAAGGCGCGCCAGGTCCAGGCACTGGTTGATAAGGCGTACGCGCTTCTTGCTGGTCTTGGTGCTGAGGATCTCCCCAACCAGGGGGTGGTTGGTGTTCACCACAAGGTTGTACATGTCCGGCATATTGCCCATCCCGAACATGCCGCCTCCCCCGGTCTGCTGCATTTCCTTCATCCTGCGGATGAATTCAGGTTCCGTGATCATAAAGGGCGCCGCCTCACTGTCCATGGCTTCCATCTGGACCATATAGCTGCTCTTTTCGCCCAGCACTTCCTCTATCTGCCCTTTCAGGGTCTCCTTTTCCTCATCGGAAAGCTTCGAAACCTGGGTCTCGTCTTTTGAAATCAGCTTGTCGAGGTGATCTGCATCGACCCGGGCAAAGGAAAGTTTCTCCTTGCTCGTCTCGAGCTTCTGCATCAGGTGTGCCACGATCGGGCTGTCCATCAGGAGGACTTCATAGCCCCTGTTTTTGGCCGCCTCGATATACGAATGCTGGCCTTCCCTGTCCGATGCATACAAAAGCACGAGCTTGCCATCTTTGTCGGTCTGCAGGTCCTTCACTTTTTCCTGCAGTTCATCAAAGGTGTAGTAGGTGCCGTCAACGGTAGGGTAGAGGGCAAAGGACTCGGCCTTCTCAAAAAACTTCTCCTCCGACAGCATCCCGTATTCAATGACGATCTTGATGTCGTTCCATTTCTTTTCGAAATTCTCCCGATCCTCCTTGAAAAGGGAATTCAGCTTATCGCCCACCTTCCGGGTGATGTAGGACGAGATTTTCTTGACGGCCCCATCTGCCTGCAAATAGGAGCGCGAAACGTTCAGGGGGATGTCCGGGGAGTCGATGACGCCTCGCAGCATGGTCAGGAATTCCGGGACAATGCCCTCCACGTTGTCGGTGATAAAGACCTGGTTCTGGTAAAGCTGTATCCGGTCCTTTTGCATGGCGAGGTCCTGGTTCAGTTTGGGGAAATACAGGATCCCGGTCAGGTTAAAAGGATAGTCCACATTCAGGTGAATGTGGAAGAGGGGCTCCTCGAACTGCATGGGGTACAGTTCCCTGTAAAAGGCCTTGTAATCCTCTTCCTTGAGGTCTGAAGGTTTCCGGGTCCAGGCTGGGGTGGGGTTGTTGATGATGTCATCCACTTCCCGGGTCGGGGCGGGATCGTCTTCCTTGGCCCCTTCAGGCTTGGGCAGGGTTTCGGTCCGTGTCCCGAATTTGATAGGGACAGGCATGAATTTGTTGTATTTCAAAAGCAGCTCGCGGATGCGGCCTTCTTCAAGGAATTCTTCAGAGTCCTCGGAGATGTGGAGGACGATCTCGGTCCCCCGCTCGCTCCGGTCCGTTTCCTCGATGCTGAACTCGGGGCTGCCGTCACAGCTCCAGTGCACTGCCGGGGCGCCTGTATGGCTTTTGGTAAAGATATCCACCCGGTCTGCGACCATAAAGGAGGAATAGAAGCCAAGGCCAAAATGCCCTATAATCCCGGCGTCCTTCCCCGCATCCTTATATTTGTCCAGGAACTCCTCCGCCCCGGAAAAGGCCACTTCATTGATGTATTTTTTGACCTCTTCCTCACTCATCCCGATACCCTGGTCGATCACGTGGAGCTTCTTTCCTTTTTTGTCGATTTTCACTTCGATCATCGGGTTGCCGAGTTCCACCTTTGCCTCCCCAATTGAGGCGAGGTGTTTCAATTTCAATGTCGCATCGGTTGCATTCGATATAAGTTCCCGGAGAAAAATTTCATGATCGCTGTAGAGAAACTTTTTGATCAGCGGGAAAATATTCTCAACGGAAACATTGATTTTACCTGTTGTCATAAGTATTTGTTTTTCCACCTCAAGGATCAAAAAAAATACCAAGCAGCCCCTGGGTGACAAACTGACACTCTATGGAGGGAAAAGGCAGTCGATGAAATTTTAACAAATTTTTCTGTCTAAAGTTAAATTCTAAATGATAAACATTCTTATATTTGTAAAACGATTCGAGTTAAGATTGCTATGAGAGAGCTTTTTTGATTTTGTAATCAGTTTGTTTATTAATTGGTTAGGTTGTTTGAAAGCGCGTCTTCCCCTGAAGGCGCGCTTTTTAGTTTTAATTTCTCACTTCCTTAACACACATAATGTTTGAATTATAATAATTTTGATTAAACAA
>CAZUZE010000233.1:0-4160 GCA_964624565.1 uncultured Robiginitalea sp. | reverse complement strand
CGCCTGGTCGGGGGACCGCAAGGCCGACCGGAACGGGAAAATCAAACCCGTTGGCAATACAGTGGACCTGAAAAACGCCACCTGGTACAATACCATTGGCGCCTCCGAGCTGGGTACCGTATGGACAGACCCGGATTTCGACCCGGCCGAAAAGGCATTCTACTATGCACGCATACTGGAAATACCCACCCCTCGCTGGGTGGTCTACGACGCCTTCCGGTATGGTATCGAGATTCCAAAAGGGGCAAGGACGACCGCACAGGAGCGGGCGTACACGAGTCCGATATGGTATAATCCAAAGTAAGCAGTCCTTACGCCCCGGGAAAATCCTGTCGGGAATTGGAGATTGATTTTGATTGTCCAGAATCTTTCCCATTTCAAAACCTACGTTTAATGGTTTGGTAACCCGTCCGGATGAAAAATTGCGGAGCTTTGTCACTCAATAGTCTCATAAGCTTCGTTTGAGTTAGTTTGGTTGCAAAGAGCCGGTCTGTTCAGGGCCGGCTTTTTCATTTAACAGGGGTTGCTCATCGATCTTTTTTCCGACATAACGGCGGGGCCCGGAATTGCAAACCTTCGATGAAATGCGAAAAATATCGGCCAGTTGACGGCCAGAGTGCATTTCATCGATAAAACCGGGGGTCAGTCCATTTCACTGGCGCCACATCCATTTAGACCTGAAATTTGTCTGTGAAAATGAATCCTTAAATCCCAAATCATGAAAACAACAACACTACTTCTCAGAGACATTTATTTGGAAGCCTTCAGGGAGCTTGGAAATTTTGTCGTTCGGAACTATTTCAAGGCGTTTGCCTGGTTCAGTTTCGCGATGTTCGCTATGGTGGTTTACGCCTTTGTATTCAGAGTAGCGACAGGATACGCTTTTGTTTGATGTTTACCATGCCTGATCGTTAAGCGACAGGCGTTTTAACGGACTCTTTTACCTGAACACTATTGATGATGAAAAATAACCAGACCATTTCGCTTTTCAACCATATTAGCAGTAGAGCATATCGCTACCGGGGAGCCATCCTGTTCTGGATTTACCTCCTGGCCATCGTGGCCTATGCCACCCGCCTGGTAGAATATTAAGCCCCGCCTTTGGCCTGAAATCCCCTGAGGCAGCCGATGGCACCTCCGGAGCGCTCCGGGCTACCCGACGACAAACCCGCATGCCCGTGGTTTTTGTCTCTGCTATATGATATCTTTGTGGTTAAACGCATCCCGGGCGTTCTCCTTATGAACGCCGGGATGGTCTAACTGCTTTGAGCCTTGTTGAGGACTTCCCCCCGCGCCCTGCTGATTTTTACCCGCAATCCGGTCCCCGGAAAGTGCAAAACCCGCCTGGCCGCTGCCGTCGGGGCGCAGGCCGCCCTTGATATTTACCTCTTTTTACTGGCGCATACCGCAGAGGTTTGCGCCGCCCTCGAAGGCGTCGACAAGTATGTTTACTTCAGCGAACCCCCCACAGGGCCCTCGCCCTGGGGCCGCAATGCCTTTTCCCATCGCATCCAGGAGGGCGCCGACCTGGGGCTGCGCATGCGTGCTGCCTTTAAGGATGCCTTTGAGGCCGGGTATTCGGAAGTGGTCATTATCGGAAGTGACCTTTACGATCTGAGTACCGACGACCTCCGCAATGCATTTGACAGTTTGAATGAATCTGAAGTCGTCCTGGGGCCAGCTGCGGACGGTGGCTACTACCTGCTTGGCCTGAAAAATATGATTCCGGGGATTTTTACGGGCAAGGCCTGGGGCACCGGCACGGTGCTCACGGACACCCTTGAGGGCCTCAGGGAGGTGTCGACCTTCCTGCTGCCGGTGCGAAATGATATAGATACCTTCGCGGACATCGAGGGAAACCCCGTATTTGAACCCTTTTTAAAGAAACCACATGACTGAAAAACAACTTTTGGCCTCCACAGACTTCCTGGAAGGCAAGGGATTTAAGGACCCTGAAATAGGGATCGTCCTGGGTTCGGGCCTCGGCAGACTGGCCGATGAGATCGAGGACGCGCGAATCGCACATTACCACAACATCCCTTTTTTTCCCCTTTCGACCGTAGAATTCCACAGCGGCAAACTGGTTTACGGGACCCTGGAAGGAAAAAAAGCCGTGGTGATGCAGGGTCGGTTCCACCTCTATGAAGGGTATGACTTTACGGAGGTCACCTATCCCATCCGGGTAATGCACCGGCTGGGGATCAAAAAACTGCTTATCTCAAATGCGGCAGGGGCCATTAACCTGGGGTATAAAAAAGGGGAGCTGATGCTCCTGGAAGACCATATCAACCTGCAAGGGGGGTCCCCCCTGGCCTTTAAGACGGTCTCAGAATTCGGGGAGCGCTTCGTGGACATGAGCGAGCCTTACGACCCGGAATTGCGGGAGGGCCTGCTGGAGGTCAGCCGTGAAAAAGGGATTGTGCTCAGGTCCGGGGTCTATGCCGCGGTTGTCGGCCCCCAACTGGAAACAAGGGCGGAATACCGGATGCTCCGGACCCTCGGGGCGGATGCCGTAGGCATGAGCACGGTACCCGAAGTCATCGTGGCCAACCAGCTGAAGCTGCCCGTAGCAGCAGTCTCCGTCCTTACCGATGAATGCGACCCGGACAACCTGGCTCCCGTAAACGTGGCGGAGATCATACAGATCGCGAATCAGGCCGAACCCGAGCTGATACGCCTCTTCAAAAGCCTTATTGCACGAAATTAAAATATATCCATCCTGTAAGCAATGGGAGGGCAACCCTACCAAACACTTGTGTTGCCCAAACAAAAAAACACCTTCTGAACATGAGTTATCTGCAGGCCACCTCCGATTTATATAAAAAAGCCGCCCTCACGCCCGATGTGGGGCTTTGCTGTACCACCAACCCCATTTGGCAGTTCCCGGGACTCTCCATCCCCAGGATCATGCAGGAGATGAATTACGGCTGTGGCAGTACCGTCTCAGCCCAGGACCTGGCCGGCACCCCCAAAATCCTCTACGCAGGTGTTGGGGGCGGGATGGAGCTGCTTCAGTTTGCCTATTTTTCAAGGCAGAAGGGAGGGGTGATAGGCATTGATATCGTGGAGGAGATGCTCCAGGCATGCCGGGATAATTTTAAGGTAGCGGAAGCTGAAAACCCCTGGTTTTCATCCGATTTTGTGGAACTGGTCCACGGGGACGCCCTCAGCCTTCCGGTGGCAGACCAAAGCGTGGATGTGGCCGCCCAGAACTGCCTTTTCAATATCTTTAAGGAAGAAGACCTCCGGCGTGCGGTAGCTGAAATGTACCGGGTATTGAAACCCCATGGGCGCCTGGTCATGAGTGACCCGGTTTGCGAGGTCCCCTTAAGCGATGAACTGCGCAATGATGACCGCCTGAGGGCCCTGTGCCTCAGCGGGAGCCTTCCCGTGAAGGACTATATCAAAATCCTGACTGACGCCGGTTTTGGCACCATCGAAATCCGCGGCCGCAGGCTCTACCGGGTACTGAGCCCGAACCACTACCCGGTCGATGCATTGATCCCCATCGAATCGATCGAGATCGCGGCGATAAAAGACCCCATGCCGGAGGACGGACCCTGCGTTTTTACGGGGAAATCCGCGCTCTATTACGGCAAAGAGGAATTCTTCGACGATCACAAGGGCCATGTGCTGCTGCAAAACCAGCCCCTGGCCGTGTGCGATAAAACGGCCCGGGCCCTTGGCAGCCTGAATGCCGAGATCTACATAAGCGAGAGTACCTGGCACTACAACGGGGGAGGCTGTTGCTGAAAAAAACGGCTCGTGCTCCCATTTCCGGGCGCCAAGCCCATAAACCGGAATCATGCTGCGACCCTTACTCTTTTTGATGCTACTGGCCATTCAGGGAAACCTGTACCCCCAGCAGGGAGCGGACGGGGTGGCGCCCGGTGGGGCCACCGACCTCCATTCCCGGTGGGACCGGCTGCTGCGGGCCCATGTAGGGGAGGATGGCCGTGTGGATTACAGGGGGTTCCTCAAGGACAGGGATGCGCTTTCGGCCTATCTGGAAGCGCTTGGGGGCACCCCGCCGGAGGGGCATTGGACAAAAGAAGCGCGCCTGGCTTACTTCATCAACCTCTACAATGCCGGTACCGTAGCCCTTATCCTCGAGCATTACCCGGTAAAGAGCATCAGGGACATCGACAGGCCCTGGGCCA
>CAZUZE010000232.1:0-4194 GCA_964624565.1 uncultured Robiginitalea sp. | reverse complement strand
TTTAAAAACCAAACAAAAACCCTTAATGAGTAAGTTCTACTACAACCCGGAAGAGGAATCCTATGACGCCATCGTGGTGGGCACCGGGATCAGTGGCGGCTGGGCAGCCAAAGAGTTATGCGAACAAGGCCTTAAAACCCTCGTCCTGGAACGCGGCCGTATGGTAAACCACATCGAAGACTACCCGACGGCCAATATGGATTCCTGGGATTTCCCGAACAACGGGGAACTTCCCCGGGAGGAAAAAGCCAAACAGCTCAAACAGGCCCGGACCGGATATACGGTAAAGGCGCCCCATAACTTCTGGTTTGTCAACGACCTGGAGCACCCCTATAACGAAACCAAGCGCTTCGACTGGATGCGCGGGTACCACGTGGGCGGGCGCTCGATCATGTGGGGGCGCCACAGTTACCGGTGGAGCAATATGGATTTTGAGGCCAACAAAAATGACGGAATCGCCGTGGACTGGCCCGTTCGCTATAAAGACATCGCGCCGTGGTACGACAAGGTGGAAGCCTACATCGGTGTTACCGGGGAAGCCCTGGGCCTCCCCCAGCTCCCCGACGGGGTCTTCGAGCCGATGATGGAACTCAACTGTGTGGAACAGCACGTTCGTGAAAAGGTCGCCGAGCATTTTGACGGACGCGTCATTACCGCCGGCCGGGTAGCCCACATCAACAGTGACAAGCAATTCCAGGGGAAAAACAGGATGCGCTGCCAGTACCGCAACCGCTGTATCCGCGGGTGTCCCTTCGGGGCTTATTTCAGCAGTAATTCCTCGACGCTCCCGGCTGCGGAAGCCACCGGGAACATGACGCTGAGGCCCGATTCCATCGTGCATGAGGTGCTATACGACCCGGATACCGGCAAAGCGACCGGGGTGAAAGTAATCGACAGAATCACAAAAGAGCCTTACGAATTCAAGGCCAAGGTCATTTTCCTTTGTGCCTCGTCCATAGCCTCCACGGCCATCCTGATGCAATCCAAATCCGACCGGTTCCCCAACGGGATGGGCAATGATTCGGACCAACTGGGCCGCAACATCATGGACCACCACCTTGGGGTGGGAGCCGGGGGCCGCTTTGAAGGCTTTGAAGACAAGTATTACAAGGGCCGGAAACCCAATGGGATCTACGTCCCGAGGTTCCGGAACATGGGCGGCAGCTCCAACACGGATAAATTTATCCGGGGCTATGGATACCAGGGAGGTGCCAGCAGGGGGACCTGGGAGGAGACCGTAAAGGAGCTCTCCCATGGCAAGGCCCTGAAGGAGGCCATCCTCAAACCAGGCGGCTGGAATTTCGGCATGGGCGGATTCGGGGAAGTCCTCCCGTATGAGGACAACCGCATGACCCTGGATTACGACAACCTGGATCAGTGGGGGCTCCCCACGGTGACTTTTGATGCCGAGTTTAAGGATAACGAGTGGAACATGCGGGAAGACATGAAGGAACAGGCCGTGGCCATGCTAGAAAAAGCCGGCCTGAAGGACGTCCAGCCCTTTGACGACCCGGGGGCACTTGGCCTCGGGATCCACGAAATGGGAACCGCCCGTATGGGGCGTGACCCCAAAACATCCGTACTGAACGGGTACAACCAGATACATGCCGTGAAAAACGTCTACGTGACCGACGGGGCGTTCATGACCTCAGCTGCCTGCGTAAATCCGTCCCTGACCTATATGGCCTTCACGGCCCGGGCGGCGAACCACGCGGTACAAGAACTTAAAAAAGGAAACATCTGATGGACAGGAGAATCGCTTTAAAAAACATGGGGCTCGCCCTGGGGTATGCTGTGGCCACCCCATCACTGATCAGCATGCTGCAAAGTTGTCAGCAGGAGTCCGGGCCCGACTGGACCCCGGTATACTTCACCCCTGAGGAAGGGGCCGTGATCCGGCAGCTCGCAGACCTGATCCTCCCCAAAACAGATACTCCTTCTGCTTCTGAAGTGGGCGTGCATACCTTCCTGGACCGGTACATGGATGAGGTTTCCGAACCCGCAGATCAGGAAATGTTCCGAAAGCAACTCGGCACGTTTATCAGCAAGGCCCTTTCGGATGCCGGAAAACAGGCAGGTGATGCCCTCACCGACGAGGAACTCGAGCCGGTGCTGGCCGGTGCCCTCAGAAAAAGGGAGAAAGAAGAAGAAGCACAACTGTACGAAACCCTGAGGACCTATAACGAGGCAGTGGCCGAAGGGAAGCCGGCCGAGCTTGACGAAGCGGTTTCCAGGTTTGCCTTTGCCAACCAGTTTCGCGATGCAGTGATCTGGTCCTACAAGAACTCTGAATACGTCGGGGAGGAAGTCCTCGCCTACCTGCCGGTCCCCGGGGAATATATCGGATGCGGGGATCTGGAGGAGCTCACCGGAGGCAGGGCCTGGTCACTTTAGAAGACACCCCTGCATTTGAAACGGCGCGCCTTTATTCGAAACTCGGGACTGGCTGCCCTGGCCGCTGCCACGGTTCCTGATCTGCGGGGGAACACGGCCGCCTCCCATGCCGATTCCTTTACGCTGAATTTTGCCCCCCACCTCGGGATGTTCCGGGAGCACGCCGGGGAGGACCCCATTGACCAGCTCCGCTTTATGGCCGACCAGGGATTCCGGGCGTTTGAAGACAACGAAATGCGGCAGCGCCCCGTGGCGGTGCAGGAGAAAATTGGGCGGTTCCTGGCGGATCACAAAATGAAAATGGGTGTTTTTGTAGCCCATACCATCTCCTGGTCCCAACCGCACCTCGCTTCCGGGGACGCTGAAACCCGAAAGGCGTTCCTCGAAGAAATACGGGCCTCGGTGGCGGTTGCCAAACGGGTGGGCGCCTCCTGCATGACGGTGGTACCCGGGCACGTGGACATGAAACAGTCCATGGCCTTCCAGACTTCACACGTCATCGAGGCACTGCGCGCAGCATCCGACATCCTCGCGCCTCATGCACTAGCCATGGTGCTCGAACCCCTGAACTTCAGGGACCACCCGGGGCAATTCCTCTCCGGGTCCCCCCAGGCCTATGAAATTTGCCGGGCGGTCAACTCCCCTGCCTGCAAAATCCTGTTCGACATCTACCACCAGCAGATACAGGAAGGCAACCTGATCCCGAACATCGAATCCTGCTGGGATGAAATCGCCTACTTCCAAATTGGGGACAACCCGGGACGGAAGGAGCCCGGGACCGGGGAAATAAATTATGCCAATGTGTTCCGGTTTATACATGGCAAGGGATATCAGGGTGTACTGGGGATGGAACACGGGAATTCCATAGGCGGGAAGGAAGGCGAACTGGCCGTGATCAGGGCCTACAGGGAAGTGAACCCCTGAAGGGGGTTCCAGCACAGGTGCCCATGCATACCGAGTAAAAATCCCGGTTGCGGGGGTGCCGAACCGGGATCTTCAACTCTGATAAACACTAAACGAAATCTGGGGCAAACCGTTTAAAGGATGCCGGCTGCTCAGGAACCGCACATCAGGCAGTCATCGTCGGCCTGCCCTGCCTTGGTCTGGGCGATCAGCGCCTTCAATTCTTCCTCTGTCATAGGGGTGGCATCCACCCCGGGTTCTCCCACCGCGGTGGCCTCCACCTGGATATTTCCGGCCGGCACAGCTGCGGTTTCAGAACTGGCGGCCACGGCCACAGGCTCCTGCTTTTTGCTGTTGTCGAGGGTAAACTTGATGGCATCCACAGCGGCCTTTGTCCGGAGGTAATACATCCCGGTTTTGAGTCCGCTCTTCCAGGCGTAAAAATGCATGGAGGTCAGTTTGGCGAAATTGGCATTTTCCATGAACAGGTTCAGCGACTGGCTCTGGTCGATGAAATACCCGCGCTGGCGGCTCATATCGATGATGTCCTTCATGCTGAGTTCCCACACCGTCTTGTAGAGTTCCCGTATCTCCTGCGGGATTCCCTCTATCCCCTGTACCGATCCGTTGGCCCGCATCAGTTCCTGCTTGAGCTCCTCATTCCAGAGGCCCAGGTTTACCAGGTCCTCCAGCAGGTGCTTGTTGACCACGATAAACTCCCCGGAGAGGACCCTGCGGGTATAGATATTGGAGGTGTAGGGTTCAAAACACTCGTTGTTCCCGAGGATCTGTGAGGTGGATGCTGTTGGCATCGGTGCCACCAAAAGGGAATTCCGCACCCCGTGCTTGGCAATGCTCTTCCGCAGTTTCTCCCAGTCCCAGCGCCCGGACAGCTCC
>CAZUZE010000231.1:0-4214 GCA_964624565.1 uncultured Robiginitalea sp. | reverse complement strand
ATCAAGCAGCCCGAGGGAGACCACCATCAGGGCGGGATCAGGGGCTTCGTAAAGGGGCGCACAACAGGATTTATCACACCCCATGTGAGGCGCCCCCCCGTCCTGTACATTTCCCAGGACGATCAATTCCACGGAAGGGGGGCTCCCGGTCCCCTGCACGGCCGGCCCGCTTTTGCCCTGACCGGATAGCAGGTGGGCGCAGATCAGAAAAAGGGTGAAGCCGGCAAGCCCTGGTCTGGCCATTGAGAGTTATTGAAGGGTTTCCCGGTACCTGGACGGATTGCCGAGCAGTTCGCGGGCGGCCATGATGGACGGATCGTGTTCCAGGTAATACTCATACAGGCCCTCCCGGTAGAAATACCGCTTGATGATCTCATCCTCCAGCAGCTTTGAAATCTCCGCTTCATGGGAGTCCAGGGCATTGAATTTCTGCTTTTCCACCTCGGCGAGCAGGGCTTTGAAATCGGATTCTATGGCGTCTGTAAAGACCACTTCGTCCCTATGGGTCAGGGCCTCTTTTAACGCCTTCTCAGTTTTGGTTTCAAAAGAAAAATCGCTTTTCGCGACAAAATCCCGGAACTCTTTCATCGTCCCCGGGGGAAGGCGGAACGCAGTAAGGTCGCCATAGCTGTTTTTATAGGAAAATGCCGTGGCGTAATCGAAAACCAGCTGGTTTTCCTGCAAAGCCCGGATCAGGTCATTGGAACCCAGTTCGCGGACGGCGATATCGGGGACCACCCCCCCTCCGTCAGTCACAGTCCGGCCGTTTTTTGTCCTGAACTCCCGGTAGTTCGTGTTTCGCACCGCATTCCCCTCCTCGTCCCGGTTCCAGTAGTCAAGGGACTGGATGCACCTCCCGGAAGGCGTGTAATACCGGCTGATGGTCACCTTGAGCTGCGTGCCATAGGTGAGTTTCAGCGGGCGCTGTACCAGGCCTTTTCCGAAGCTCCGCGCCCCCATGATCACCGCCCGGTCGAGGTCCTGAAGGCCCCCGGAAACGATTTCACTGGCCGAGGCGCTCTGCCCGTTGATCAGCACCACCAGGGGCATTTCCGTATCCAGGGGAGCTTGCCGGGTTTTGTACTCCTGGTTGAATTTCTTCACTTTGGAACGCGTGGTCACGATGAGCTCCCCCTTGGGCACGAAGAGGTTGGTGATGTTGATAGCCTCGGAGAGCAGCCCTCCCGGGTTGTCCCTTAGGTCCAGGATCAGGCGCTCGGCCCCCTGTTCCTTAAGGTCCTCAATCGCCTTTTTGGTCTGTTCGCTCGCTTTGGCGTTAAACCGCGACAAGACCACATAGCCTGTTTTTGCATCGGCCATCCGGTAGAAGGGAACGGCATCCACTTCTATGGCTTCCCTTTCAATCACGGCCGTGCCTGTTGCCCCCTGCCTTAAATAGGTGACGGTTACCTTGGAGTTGTCCGCCCCTTTCAGGAGCTCCACCGCCTCATCTTTAAAGTCGGCCACGGCAATATCGCCGATCCTGATGATTTCGTCCCCTGCTTTCAGCCCCGCCTTGTCCGCCGGATAGCCTTTATAGGGCTCCACGACGACCAGCTTGTCCCGGTAGGACCGCACGAGCGCACCGATTCCCGAATACTCCCCCGCATTGCTGATTTTAAACGCTTCCACATCCTGTTCGTTGAGGAACTGGGTATAGGGGTCCAGGTCGTCCAGCATGCTTTTTATGGCCGTATCCATCAGGGCGGCCGGATTGGTCTCATCCACGTAGTTCATGTTCAGCTCCTTGAACAGGGTGGTAAAGATTTCAACCTGTTTGGCAATCTCAAAGAAATCAGTTCTGAACCCCGTGGCCGTCAGGAATACTCCGAGGATCACCAGGGGCAGGATCAGTTTTGTTTTCAGAAGTCGCTTCATGGGCGTCGAATTGAGTTAAAAGGGCTTTCATTGCCCGGCAAATCCGGTCAAAATCGGCCGTGTCTTTTCCAAGGTATAAAAATACGAGGGCAAAGGTTCTTTCAGGGATGTTAAAATGTGCCGGCTTCTCCAGGCGGTATGCCTCCCGCATCAGCCTCCTGATGTGGTTTCGCCGGACGGCTTTCCGGAAGCTCTTCTTAGGAACGGCAAATCCGGCCTGAACCGGCACGTGTTCCGGCAAGGGGGTTTCCAGCACATATACCGCAAGGGGGAATGCCTTGAAGCGAACGCCTTTATCGAAGACCGCTTCCCACAGCTTTTTGCGGGAGAGTCGTTCTTTCTTAGGAAACCGGTAGGAGGGCATGTCCAAAAATAGCAATAAATTAAGCGTCGGTGCGAATGATATTTATCATAGAACATCCCGGGGCGCCTTGTTAAATTGCCCGAATGGGAACAGGTTCCAAAATCCAATGTTTATGGGGACACACACGGTCAGGCGGTTAAATAATTTCCAGGAGCGCAAAACCTATTTCTACAGGCTATTGACAGATATCGAGGCCCTGGAACAGATGTACAGGGAGGGCGCCTTCGCCACCGATCCCATTCACATCGGGGCAGAACAGGAGTTTTGTCTGGTCAATGACCACTGGGAGCCCTCAAACCAGGCGGTTGAGATCCTGGAGGCGATCGACGAGCCCCATTTTACCCCTGAACTCACCCGTTACAACCTCGAGATCAACCTGGACCCGCTCCCCCTGGGCGGCACCTGCTTTTCGGACATGCACCGGCAGTTGAACAGCCTTCTTGACCACGGGCAGGAAGTGGCTGAAAAATTCAACAACCACATAATCCTTACCGGCATCCTGCCGACCATAAGCACCCGTTACCTGAAGCTGGAATACATGACGCCCAGGGAGCGCTACAAGATTTTGTCCGATGCCATCACGGAGGTTCGCGGGAGCAACATGGAGCTCCACATAAAGGGTGTGGACGAGATAAACCTCCATCACGACTCCATAATGTACGAGGGTTGCAACACCAGCTTCCAGGCCCACCTTCAAATTGACCCGAATGACTTTGCCGACACCTATAACTGGGCCCAGGCCATTTCCGGGCCGGTGCTTAGCGTCAGCACAAACTCCCCCATGCTCATGGGGCGGGAACTGTGGGAGGAAACGCGGATCGCCCTGTTCACCCAGAGCGTGGATACGCGAAAAAGCACCTTCCTGCTCAATGAGCGGCAGCCCAGGGTTGGCTTTGGGGGGGCATGGGCAGCAGGAAGCCCTGCCGACTTTTATAAGGAATCCATCGTGAGGTTCCGCAGCCTTATCTCCACCGAATTTGAACCTGAGGACAGCCTGCAGCAGTTGCAGCAGGGCAAGACACCGAAATTATCAGCCCTGAACCTGCACAACGGCACGGTGTACCCATGGAACCGGCTGTGCTATGGGAGCACCCACGGGAAACCCCACCTCAGGATCGAAAACCGGTACCTCCCCTCCGGCCCGACCACCTCAGATGAAATCGCCAACATGATGTTCTGGGTCGGCCTGATGCTCGGCCGTCCCGCAGAGTGGAACAACATCCATGAGAAAATGGATTTCAGGGACGCCAAAAAGAATTTTTTCAACGCCGCCCGTTACGGCATGGCCGCCCAGTTCCACTGGGGCGACAAGATCATCCCCACCAGGGACCTTATCCTCCAGTATTTTCTCCCCATGGCGTATAAAGGGCTGAGCCGCGCCAATGTGGCCCGCAGGGACGCCGAGCACTACCTCGGGATCATAGAGAGGCGGGTGACCATACAGAACGGCTCCGAGTGGATGGTAAAGACCTATCGGGAGCTCCGGAAGGACTTCAATGCCCCTGAGGCCCTGCGCAGGCTGACAGCCTCCCTTTTTGACCGCTCTTTCAAAGGGTATCCGGTGGACGCCTGGAAACGCGGAAGGCGCTCCGAGGTCAAAAAGACGAAGAAGCAGCAAAAAGTAGGCGACCTGATGAGCACCAAGATCATCACAGCCCAGGAAGAAGACAGCGCGGCCCTGGTTATCCGCATGATGGAGTGGAACAACATCCACCACCTCCCCGTGCTGAATGACAAAAACGAGCTGGCAGGAATGCTGACCTGGAGGGATGTGGAAGCCCTGGACAAGGACCACGGCCTCTATTCGCTGCGCATTCAGGAGGTCATGAAGCAAAACCCGAGGACCCTCAGTCCGGAGATGGCCGTCGGAGAGGCAGCGGCCCTGATGAAGCAGCATAATTTGGAAGGCCTCCCGGTCCTGGTGGAAAAAACACTTGTGGGGATTCTGACATCCAACGACATCCATTGATAT
>CAZUZE010000230.1:0-4222 GCA_964624565.1 uncultured Robiginitalea sp. | reverse complement strand
GGACCATACCCTCTTTGCCGGCCATGCCTCCCTATCCGCTCCGCATTCCAATTTACCTGAAGGGAGAACAACAAGGGTTCTTTTCGCGCTTTAGAAATCCCAGATACTGCCTTCAAAAGCGGGCTTCCAGCGGAGAATCTTCGTTAAAAAAGCGGAATAAAAAAGGAATTCTGCCGTTAAGGTTGTTCTATACCTACAAATCTTAAATGTATTAATGCTATGAAACCATTTAAATTCACGAATCCAACGCTTTCAGGTATTTTAAGAACCGCACTCATTGTGCCTGTTTTGGTCCTGTTTATGGCTTGCAGCAAGGACGATGACACCTTTGCCCGGGTAACGGTCAATGGCACTTTGCTCACGGCAGACACCTCGGATTTTACCGTAGGGGACCGCTCGGATTTCGACGGGGATATCGATGCCAGCTTTACCGGCAATGGGGGGACCGCCACCCGCGTGTTTACATGGAACAACAACCTCAGTACGGCCGACTATAACGCGGATATCACGGCCTCTGCACAGGGAAGCTTTCAAATGATCGTGGAGGATTCCGAGGGAATGGTTGTCCTTGACAGGATGATCCTGGGGGGCGGTGAACCTGATACCATTGGGGGCGTCACCCAGTCCGGGGCCCCCGGGATATGGACAGTGACCATCCGGGTCACCGACTTTAAGGGGGACGGGAGCTTTTCGATGAGCGAGGGCGATTAACGGTGCAATACCCCAGGTAAAAAAGCGCTGTCCATAAGCCGGAGAGCGCTTTTTTTTATTTGGCATCGTTTTGGAGTTCCCGGATCCTGGCGTGCAGGTCCAAAAATCACCACCCCCGGAGATTCTGATGAGCCATGTCAATACATTTTTTAATTTTAGGATCTCTAAGGCGCCGACCGATGACCATCACCCAACTTCAATATGTACTCGCTGTAGCGGAATACCGGAATTTCACCCTGGCGGCGGAGAAGTGCTTTGTCACCCAGCCCACCCTGAGCATGCAGGTGCAAAAACTGGAGGAAGAACTCGACGTGCGGATTTTCGACAGGGCCAAAAAGCCGATCGGCATTACCGAGGCAGGTGAAAAAATCGTGCGGCAGGCCCGCAATATTGTCAATGAAGCAGCACGGATCCGCGACATCGTGGACCAGGAAAAAGGGTTTATCGGGGGGACGTTCAAACTCGGGATCATCCCGACGGTCATGCCTACCCTGCTGCCGATGTTCCTGAAGACCTTTATCGACCGCTATCCCAAGGTACAGCTGATCATCAAGGAACAGAATACGGAGGCCATCATCAAAAACCTGCAGGAAGGGCACCTCGATGCCGGGATTGCAGCCACCCCCCTGGAAAAGGAATTCCTCGTGGAGCGGCCCCTTTACTATGAACCCTTTGTAGCCTATGTCCCGCCGGGCCACCGGCTTTCGAAGGCCGAAAAAATACGGCCGGAAGACCTGGACCTTAGCGACATCCTCCTGCTACAGGACGGGCATTGCTTCCGCGACGGGGTGATCAACCTCTGCAAGGCGTCGGGACAGGGGGATGAAGAGCGGTTCCAGCTGGACAGCGGGAGTTTTGAAACGCTTATCCTCCTGGCCGACGAAAACCTGGGGATGACCCTGCTCCCCTATCTGCACACCCTGGAACTGGACGAAAAAAGGAAGAAATACCTGAAGTACTTTCAGGACCCGCCCCCGGCTCGGGAGGTCAGCCTGATCTATCACAGGAAAGAACTGAAACACCAGATCTCCAGTGCCCTTCGCGAGGTTATCGCCGCCTTGGTGCGGGGGGCGATCACCTTTCAGGATGTCCAGATCATCAGTCCGTCCCTGAGTGCGGGCCCCCGGTAAATCACAATTATACCAAAAAAAAAGCCCCGCTATCGCAGGGCCTTTTTTTACAGAGGTACGTAGACAAGGGCTTGTTTCAGCTCGGGTTTGTCGACCACGAACTGCAGCAGCCATTGCTTGAGTTCCAAAAGTTCTTCGGGCATGAGCCTTTCTATGGCTTTTTCGAGTTCCCGGCGAAATAGTTGCGCATCGAAACTGACTTTTTGGAGCACCGTTTTAGTGTACTCCAGCATCCCTGCTACCATATTTCAGATTGTTTTTGAGTTAGATTGTCTAATTGCACTAATCCAAAAAGAGTAACTTTTATTGTGCAATGTCCGTTAAAATTTTAATAATTTCACAAGAGATCGGTTGAGTTTCCAAATTATCCTTTGTTGCGCAAGCATTTAATCTTCCGGGGTACCGCCCTGCTGCCCCTCCTGCTCTTCGCCCTGCTTTCGGGATGTTCCTCCCAGAAGAAGGTGCAGCGGTTTTTTGACAACCAGCTCGGACCTGAAGGGAGCGCGGGGGAATTCACGGGATTGTTGATGGTCGATGCAGAAAGCGGGGATACCCTGGTGTCCTTAAATGCAGGGAGGTATTTTACCCCTGCCAGCACGACCAAGGTGTTCACCCTCTACTCCGCCCTGAAGACCTTGCCTGCCAGGCTTCCCGCCCTGAAATACCAGGTCCGCGGGGATACCCTGCATGTGCTGGGCACCGGCGACCCATCGGCCTTTCACCCGGTCCTGGGTGACCGCACCGCGGTTGATTTTATCGACAGCTACAGGCACGTGGTGCTGTACCCAGCCACCCTGGAGGACCCGCCGTGGGGGCCGGGATGGGCCTGGGATGACTACGACCGGTACTATATGGTGGAGCGTTCAGCCCTTCCGGTCTACGGGAATGTCCTCCGCGTGATCCGGGAAGGGGGGGATGCGAGGGTGACCCCGCATATGTTCCGGGACAGCCTCCTTTCCGAAATTCGGGACGTGCGCAGGGCCCCGGAAGCGAATCGTTTTTACGATTCTCCCCCTTTTCGGGATACCCTGGAGATCCCCCTCAAACTTAGTCCCGGACTGACCCTGGCGCTCTGGGAAGAAGCCTCCGGACGAACCCTGATCCGTGGAAAAAACCTCCCGACAGGCCCCTGGCAGGTGCTGCCCGGAATGGCCTCGGACAGCCTGTACCGCGAAATGATGGCCGTCAGTGATAATTTCCTTGCCGAGCAACTGATGCTCCTGGTTTCCGGGACCCTGGCCGACAGCCTGAGTTTTTCCCGTGCCCGGGACTACATTCTCGGGACCTACCTGAAGGACATGCCCTCCCCGCCCCGGTGGGTCGACGGGTCAGGCCTTTCAAGGTACAACCTGGCCAGTCCGGAATCCCTGGTCTATGTCCTTAGGGAACTCTACCGGGAAATCCCGGAGGAAAGGCTTTTTGCCCTTATGGCCCGGGGCGGGGAAAAAGGGACGCTGCAAGACCTGTACCGCAATCCCGACGGGCCCTTCCTCTTTGGGAAGACAGGTACCCTTAGCAACAATCATAACCTCTGTGGCTATTTGCGGACAAAATCGGGAAGGACGGTCGTCTTCAGCTTTATGAACAACCACTACCTGAAACCCACACGACTGATCCAGGCGCGGATGCAGCGGCTCCTGTTGTGGGTCCGGGACAACTACTAGTTCAGACGGAGAGTGCCTGGTTCAGGTACCGGCGAAAAGGCAACAGTTCCATATAGGTTTCCACCACGACGTCTTCAAATGCCGGGGATAAGACGGTTTTCTCTGTAAGGGGGCGGACAACGGCAAAGGTCTTGTTTTTCAGCAATTCGGCATGGGGGTGGTCCGACGGGAACCCTCGGGGCATGCGCCTGAGTCGCTCATCCTCATACAGCGTCCCGAACATCGCCCTGAAGGAGGGTTTTTGAAGAATTCCCTCGAGGACCTCCCCGTCATAGTCGATAGCCTCCCTGATTTTGGCCAGGTTCTCCGCAGCCGGGCGCCAGACGCCCCCGGCCAGCAGGGACTCCCCGATCCCGACCTGTATGTAGAAATCCCCAGCGCCCGGGGCCTTGTCGAGGCCTGCCCCGAAATGGTCCTTGTACACCGGCCGGTTGGGGTGGAAAAGCAGGTTGTTGTTGATCCGGTTGATACCCACTTTTCCCGGGGTTGGATAGTAGTCCGGATCCAGGCCGGCAATCCGTGAATCCAGGCCGTCGAGCCATTGGATAAATGCCAGCCGCAACTGCGTATACTCCCCGCGGTGGGCATCCATCCAGTCCCTGTTGTTATTTCTGTTGAGGGCCTTCAGAAAGTTCAGAAGCGCTTTGAAATCCATTTTGCAAAGGTACAAAACCTTCTATTGCGACGCCTTGCGGCCTGTTTTTCCAAAAACCCGGC
>CAZUZE010000229.1:0-4230 GCA_964624565.1 uncultured Robiginitalea sp. | reverse complement strand
GAACGGGAGGTTCGAAAAATCGACACCAGCCAGTTTGGAATTGGTCGTTTTTTCTACCGGGATCTGAAGCGCAGTTAAATCCATAAGCCTGTTTTTACCGAATAAAATTACGCATTTTAAACAAGTCCTGCCTTCATTAATTCCATTAAAATCCTGAGATTTGCAATACCAATCGGGAAACTGAAGACTATGAAACAATTTAACATTTTCCTTGTGATTCTTTCGCTCCTGGCCGGTTGCAAGGAGGCAAAAAAAGAGGTACAGCCAGAGCCTGAAAAGGCAGAAGCCCCTGAATTCGTCCTCGCAGGGGCACCCCTTTCGGAAGGGATGGTTTACGGGCCTGCAGAACTGGCCCGGGTTTTTGCAGACCTGCAGCCCGGAGATTCCCTCAATACCCGTTTTGAAGCTGAAGTGGCGGAGGTCTGCCAGAACAAAGGCTGCTGGATGCGCGTGAACCTGCCCAATGACGAAACCGTGATGGTCCGGTTCAAGGATTACGGCTTCTTTGTTCCCAAGGATATCAGCGGGCGGAAGGTCGTGGTCGAGGGCAAGGCCTTTGTCTCAGAAGTCGACCAGGCAGAGCGCAGGCACATGGCCGAGGATGCAGGGGCTTCCGAGGCGGAGCTCGCCGCCATCCAGGGATCTGAATTCCAAAAGGGATTCGAGGCCACGGGCGTGCGGATCTTCAATTAGGATGGAGCGAAAGATCGTCCGGACCTCGGATGGGTCCACGACCATCCGGCTCACCGAATGGAATGAACAATACCACTCCATGCACGGGGCCGTGCAGGAGGCCTACCACGTTTTTATCCAGGCCGGGCTCCGGCAGTTTTCCAACCGCGGCCTCCGCATCCTGGAAGTGGGTTTCGGGACGGGCCTGAATGCGCTGATAACCCTGTTTGAGGCGCCTTCCCTTTCCCTGGATATCGAGTATTCCGCCCTGGAGACCGCGCCCGTGGCCGAGCGGGAATGGCGGCAGCTCTCCTATGGCTCTGACCTCGGCAGTCCTTCCGCCCAGCAGTATTTTGAGGCCATGCACCGGGCTCCCTGGGAGGAGCCTGTGGCCTTGCGCAAGGGTTTTACCTTGTGTAAACGCAGGACGGATGTTCGTGAATTTGCCCCCGATCCGGACCCTTTTGACCTTGTCTATTTTGACGCCTTTGGGGCGCGGGTGCAACCTGAACTCTGGACACCCGATATTTTCGTGCGCATGTTCGCGGCCCTAGGGGAAGGAGGCATCCTCGTGACCTATGCGGCCAAAGGAAGTGTCCGGCGGGCCATGCAGGCCGCAGGCTTCCGGACAGAGCGCCTGCCGGGCCCGCCGGGCAAAAGGGAAATGCTCCGGGCTTCCAAACCCGTGCCCCCGGCTTTTGCACCCAAAAGTGTTAAATCGCCTATAATCTGACGGGTTCCCCACAGACAAAGCGGTATTTTTACAAAAAAACGCTTTGAAGGTATTAATTACAGGTGCCACGGGGCTGGTCGGCGGGGAGTTGACCACATTGCTCCGGGCAAGGGGGATCGGGGTTCACTACCTGACCACTTCCCGTGAGAAAATCCGCACGGAACCCGATTTTCAAGGGTTCTTCTGGAATCCCTCTTCAAATGAAATCGACCCCGATTGTTTCGAAGGAATCCAGGCCATCGTCAACCTGGCGGGAGCCACTATAGCCCGTCGCTGGACCCCATCCTACAAAAGGCAGATCCGGGATAGCCGCACCGACAGCCTTACCACCCTGACAAACGGGCTGAAGGCCCTTGATTCCCACCAGGTGGCCTACGCGCTTTCCGCCTCAGCCATCGGGATCTATCCCGATTCCCTGACAGAATTATACACGGAACAATCCGTGGTATCCCCATCGGGATTCCTGGCGGAGACCGTGCAGCTCTGGGAATCGGCCGCCCACGGCTTTGATGCCCTGGACATTCCCCTCGGCATTTTCAGGATAGGCCTGGTGCTCTCCGCTGAGGGCGGGGCCCTGCCCGAAATCGCAAGGCCGGTAAGACTGGGGTTGGGCGCACCCCTTGGCAGTGGCCAGCAATGGCAGTCCTGGATCCACGTCGGGGACCTGGCGCGCATGATTGTCTTTGCCATTGAGGAGCGCCTGGAAGGTCTTTACAACGCCGTAGGGCCCAATCCGGTGACCAATCAGAAACTCACCCAGGAAATCGCCCGGATCCTCGGCAAGCCCCTTTGGCTTCCCAAAGTGCCGAAATGGGTCCTTTCCGCTGTATTGGGGGAGATGTCCCAGCTGCTTACCCAGGGCCAGCGCGTCAGTTCGGAGAAAATAGCCATGGAGGGGTTCCAGTTCACCTATAAAAATATCCACCAGGCCCTGGAGGACCTCCTGTCCCCCTGAGAGGGCCCCGGCCAGTAGGTTGCCTCTTCCCAAACCACCGTTTTTTCGTGACATTTTGACATTTTTAGCGAAATGGCAGTACTTTTGCCGTCTGATGTCCGAAGTAATAAACGTCAACTCCAATGAGTGAAAATAAAGAAAGGAACGAACAGGAAGAGCTGTTAAACGAGGCGGAAACGCTTCAGGAAGAGGGGCAGGAGACCCCGGAAAGCCAGGGGGAAGAACGTTCAGAGGAAGAAGTCCTGAAAGAGGAACTTGGGAAAGAAAAGGACAAATTCCTGAGGCTTTTTGCCGAGTTTGAAAATTACAAAAAACGCACGACGCGTGAGCGGATCGAGCTCTATAAGACCGCTGGCCAGGAAGTGATTTCCGCCCTTTTGCCGGTCCTCGACGATTTTGACAGGGCGGTGCGTGAAATCGAGCGGTCTGAGGATTCCGAACTCTTCAAGGGTGTCACCCTGATACAGAATAAATTTCGGGACACCCTCATGTCCAAGGGCCTGGAGGAAATCGAAGTGAAACCAGGGGATGTTTTTGATCCGGAGGTGCACGAGGCTGTGACCCAGGTGCCCGCACCCGATAAAAAAATGGTGGGGAAGGTTATGGATGTGATCGAAAAGGGATACAAATTAGGGGAGCGGATCATCCGCCACCCCAAGGTGGTTGTAGGAAAGTAATTCTATGAAGCAGGACTATTACGAAATACTCGGAATTTCCAAAGGCGCCTCTGCAGCGGAAATAAAGAAGGCCTACAGGAAAAAGGCCATTGAATTCCATCCGGACCGGAACCCGGGGGATTCCGCGGCTGAGGAAAACTTCAAAAAGGCAGCCGAGGCCTATGAGGTCCTCAGCGACCCGGATAAAAGGGCGCGGTACGACCGCTACGGGCATGCCGCTTTTGAAGGCAGTGGCGGTTTTGGCTCCGGTGGCATGAACATGGAGGATATCTTCAGCCAGTTCGGGGACATCTTCGGGGGCGCCTTCGGGGGTGCCTTCGGAGGCGGATTCAGCGGATTCGGTGGGGGGCAGGCCCGGGTAAAGGGCAGCAACCTGCGCATCCGTGTCACCCTGACCCTGGAAGAAGTGGCCAATGGGGTCGAGAAAAAGGTAAAGGTCAAGCGGAAGGTCCAGGCGCCCGGGGTCACCTATAAAACCTGCCAGGCCTGCGGGGGGAGCGGCCAGGTTACCCGTGTGACCAACACCATCCTCGGGCGCATGCAGACTGCTTCTCCCTGCACTACCTGCGGGGGTGCCGGCCAGGTGCTGGATGGGAAACCCGCAGATGCTGACCAGCAGGGCCTGAAAGTACAGGAGGAAACCGTATCCATAAAGATACCCGCAGGGGTAGAATCCGGGATGCAGCTCAAAGTCTCCGGCAAGGGGAACGAGGCCCCGGGGAATGGAATCCCGGGGGATTTGCTCGTCGCCATAGAAACCAAAGAACACCCCACCCTGAAGCGGGAAGGCGACAACCTTCATTACGACCTCTATATCAGTATCCCTGATGCTGTTTTGGGTACTTCCAAGGAAATCGACACGGTCAGCGGCAAGGTGCGGATCAAACTGGAGCCGGGCCTGCAGTCCGGGAAAATCCTCAGATTGCGCAATAAGGGGATTCAGAGCCTCAACGGGTATGGGACGGGGGACCTGTTGGTCCATGTCAATGTATGGACGCCCAAGGAGCTGAACAAAGAACAAATGGCGTTTTTTGAGCGCATGCAATCGGATGAAAAATTTGAGCCCAGGCCCGAGAAATCCGATAAATCCTTTTTTGAAAAGGTAAAGGACATGTTCTCCTGAGGATAATTTCGTCCCTTTAAATAAAAAATGTATATTTGACTTGATATTGGGACTCCAATATTAATTTTCT
>CAZUZE010000228.1:0-4237 GCA_964624565.1 uncultured Robiginitalea sp. | reverse complement strand
ATAAAACCCTCCTAGGGAAGGACCCGGCGGTCTATTTTGTGTTTATCTTTTTTGTATTTTTGTTAGACATTATGCACGCAAAGCCCTTCCTTCCTTCCAAAATCTGTCCGGTCTGCCAAAGGCCGTTTTCATGGCGCAAAAAATGGGAACGCCACTGGGAGGAGGTGCGCTATTGCAGCCAGAGGTGCCGCAGCTCGAAAAAAAAGGAGGCACCTGCCAGGGACATGCCCCCCCTTCCTAACCCTGTGCGCACATGAAGACGGCCCTTCACTGGTTCCGGAACGACCTGAGGGTTGCGGACAATACCTCCCTGACGCGAGCCTGTGAAGCAGAACGGGTACTGGCCGTCTATTGCTTTGACCCCCGGAATTTCGGGCCGGGTCCGTATGGATTTCCGCGTACCGGAAAATTCAGGGCACGCTTCCTGCAGGAAAGCGTCGCCGCCCTCCGCAAAGAGCTGGAGGCCCTCAACATCCCGCTGCTTCTTTTTTACGATCGCCCGGAAACGTGCATCCCCGAAATAGCCGTGCGGTTCGCTGTCGATGAAATCCATTTTCAGAAGGAGTGGACGCGGGATGAGCGGGAGGTGGAACAGGCGCTGCAGCAGGCCCTTCCGGAGGGGATTGAGGTATTCTCGCATTACGACCAGTTCCTGTTTCACCCGGAGGACATCCCCTTCCGTGGTTTTGACCGGATCCCCGAGGTTTTTACCAATTTCAGGAAGGCCTGTGAACAAGCCGTTCGGGTGCGGGACCTCTTGCCGGTCCCGGCAAAACGGGCAGCGGACCACTGGCTGGAACCCGAAGGAAATATCCCGGAGCTGGAGCAGCTGGGGCTTGAAACCTTTGAGAGGGACCCGAGGAGCGCCTTTCCGTTTCATGGGGGTGCCCAGGCGGGGATGGAACGCCTGAACGCCTACTTCTGGGAGGAAAACCGGCTTCGCGTCTATAAAAAAACGCGGAATGGGCTCCTGGGGGCGGATTACAGTTCGAAATTTTCACCCTGGCTGGCCAACGGTTCCCTGTCGGCGCGCAGCATATACCACGAAATAAGGCGGTACGAAGCGGAAATCGTGCGGAACCAGGATACCTACTGGCTTATTTTTGAACTGATCTGGAGGGACTATTTCAAATTCATCTCCCTCAAGCACCAGGACCGGATCTTCTTCCCCGGCGGGATCCAGGGCTCCGGGCATTGCCCCGGGGTCTCTCCAACCCAGTTGTCCCGGTGGACCACCGGGACCACAGGGAACGACTTCATCGACGCCAATATGAGGGAGCTCGCCTTAACCGGCTGGATGAGCAACCGGGGGCGGCAAAATGTGGCAAGTTACTGGACGCACCACCTGCGGCAGGACTGGCGGGCCGGGGCGTCTTATTTTGAAAG
Source organism: uncultured Robiginitalea sp. (assembly GCA_964624565.1). Taxonomy (GTDB): domain Bacteria; phylum Bacteroidota; class Bacteroidia; order Flavobacteriales; family Flavobacteriaceae; genus Robiginitalea. Next base: position 2,851 of record CAZUZE010000228.1, on the reverse strand, counting down.
CGTCTTGCTGGACTACGATGTACACAGCAACTGGGGCAACTGGATGTACAACAGCGGGGTGGGCAACGACCCCAGGGACCGTGTATTCAACCCCGGGCTGCAGGCCCAGCGGTACGATCCCCAGGGCCGCTTCCGGAGGCTCTGGCTGCAACCCACACTCTTTTAACCCTGAAAATGTGAAAACCCTTCGGCTAATTTTGGGAGACCAGTTAAACCCGGACCACAGCTGGTTCCGCGAGGTCCGAACCGATGTGGTGTACCTCATGGCGGAGCTGCGGCAGGAGACGGATTACGCACCCCACCACATTCAGAAGGTGGTGGCATTTTTTGACGCCATGCGCCGGTTTGCCGGGGAGCGGATCGCCGAAGGGCATGAATTCAGGTACTACCGCATCTCCGATCCCGGCAACCCCCAGAAGCTCCCCGAACTCATACGCCATGCCCTGCAGGCAGAGGATTGTGGCCGTTTTGAATACCAGCTCCCGGACGAATTCCGCCTCGATGCGCAGCTAAAAACGCTTTGCCGGGACCTGGGAATCCCCTTTAAGGCCTTTGACACCGAGCACTTCTATTCGAGCCGGGAGGAACTGCAGCAGCATTTCCGCGGGAAGAAGCAGCTCCTCATGGAATCCTTTTACCGGATGATGCGCAAAAAACACGGGGTACTCGTGAAAGAAGGCCAGCCGGTCGGGGGATCCTGGAACTACGACGCCCAGAACCGGAAGTCCTGGAAGGGCACTCCGGCCGTCCCCGCTATACCCACCACAGACAAGGACATCACCCCGGTCCTGGAGGAGGTGCGTGAGTCCGGCATCCGCACCATCGGGCGGATCGACCCCGGTACCTTCCACTGGACCACCACGACGGAAGAGGCGCGCAGCCTGCTTCACGGGTTCTGTCAGGACCTGTTGCCGCATTTCGGGGATTTCCAGGACGCCATGCACACGGATGAAAAATTCCTGTTCCATTCCCGCCTTTCCTTTGCGATGAACATCAAGCTCATCTCCCCCCGGGAAGTCGTGGAAACCGTGGAACAGTTTTATTACGACCACCCGGACCGGATCCATATCTCCCAGGCAGAGGGGTTTATCCGGCAGGTCCTCGGATGGCGGGAATACATGAGGGGGGTCTACTGGAAGGAAATGCCCGGATACGCCCGGAGGAATGCGCTCGGGAACAAGAACCCCCTCCCGGGGTTTTACTGGAACGGGAAGACCCGGATGAACTGCCTGAGCCATGCCATCGGGCAGAGCCTGGATGAGGCCTATGCGCACCACATACAGCGCCTGATGGTTACCGGGAATTTTGCGCTCCTCGCCCAGGTGGACCCGGACCAGGTGGACCAGTGGTACCTGGGCATTTACGCCGATGCCATTGAGTGGGTACAGCTGCCCAACACCCGCGGGATGAGCCAGTTTGCGGACGGGGGTATCGTAGGCACCAAACCCTATGTCAGTTCTGCCAACTATATCCGAAAAATGGGCAACTACTGTACCTCATGCCACTATGATCCGGACGGGAAAACCGGAGAAACCGCCTGCCCGTTCAATGCGCTTTACTGGAATTTCCTGGCGGAAAAAAAGCCCCAGCTGAAGTCCAACCCGCGGATGGGGATGATGTACCGCCTGCTGGAAAAAAAGGACGGGGAAGAACTCAGGGCGCTTAGGGAGCGGGCGGCCGCCATCATCGCCAATCCGGAGGCATACTAGGCGTTCGGCCGGGGAAGTGAAACCCCGGTTCCTGCATAAAAAACCCTCCTGTATGCCACAGGAGGGGGTATCGTATTTAAAAAAGAAAGTTGGCCAGTTTGGCTAGATGACGCCGTCCACGATGCCGTATTCCACGGACTCCTGGGCGTCCATCCAGTAATCCCTGTTGAAATCCTTCATGATTTTGTCAAAGGGCTGCCCGCAGTTCTCTGCCAGGATGCGCGCGCCGATCTCCCGCGTTTTCAGGATTTCACGGGCCTGGATCTCGATGTTCGCGGCCTGTCCGCGGGCTCCCCCGCTGGGCTGGTGGATCATCACCCGGGCATGGGGCTGGATAAAGCGCCGTCCCTTCTTGCCCACAGAGAGCAAAATGGAACCCATGGAGGCGGCAAGTCCGGTACATATGGTGGATACGGGACTTTTCAGGGAGGTGATCGTATCGTAGATGGCAAAACCGGAGGTCACATAGCCCCCCGGACTGTTGATCAGCAGCTGGATTTCCTTGTTGTTCTGCAGATCCAGAAAAAGGAGGCGGTCTATGACGTGCTTGGCGGAATCATCGTCCACCATCCCCCAAAGAAATACTTTTCGCTCCTCCAGAAGGGCAGCGTCTATCGTTTCCTGAACCTTACCTTTTTTTGAACTCATAAGACCTGTTGAATTAGAGGCCAAAAATACATAAAATTGAGGATACTTCGAATCTGCATCCCGGGAATCTCTCGTGCTGCCCGGTCGGCCAAAAAGTCGTTATCTTTGAAAAAAAACAAAATGAAATTCCACCCTTCTGCAATTCTCCTGCTCCTGATGGCCCTCACCGGCTGCCGGGAAGCTGCCCAGGCCCCCCAAATGCCATTGGTACAGGAAGCCCCTGTCAAAACCCTCCTCGAAAAGCTCGCGGACAAACACGGGTTCGAAAACTGGAACAAGGTAAACCGGCTCCGCTTTACCTTCAACGTGGACCGCGATGGCAACCACTTTGAGCGGACCTGGATCTGGGAACCCGCCCAAAACAGGGTCACCAGCATTACGGGGACCGACACCCTCACCTTTGTCCGGGACCAGGTAGATTCCCTGACCATGCGCACGGACGCGGCCTTTATCAACGACAAATACTGGCTGCTCGCCCCCTATCAGTGGGTATG
>CAZUZE010000227.1:0-4266 GCA_964624565.1 uncultured Robiginitalea sp. | reverse complement strand
GATCACCCGCCGGCCCTGCAGTGTTTCCTGTGAGATCTCGGCAATCTTGTCCCCGTTGATGCCGATATTCCGAATGGCGTCCAGGCCGGTTTCCGGGTCCATGACGCGCCCCCCGGTGAGGACGATATCGTATGGGGCCTGCCCCTGGGCGGCTGACAGGAGCGGGAGGATGCAAAACAGGAGGAATTGGAAGTGCTTTTTCATCTGGTTTTCCTTAGAGGGTCATTCGATTTTTGGAGGCCTCACGAATCCCTGTACGGCGGGCTGTCGTGGGACAGGATACCCGGTTTGGTGGTTATACACGGGTAAGATACGCGTTCTTGGCGTTCCCTCAAATCCGGCGGCACACTTTATGAAGCGCATGAAAACCGGGGGCTGCCTAGGTGTTCAGGGCCTCCAGGACCCGCTCCGGGGTAAAAGGGAGGTGCCTCAGCCTTTTTCCGGTAAGCTTCAAAAACGCATTGGCCACGGCGCAGGCCACCATGGGGGTGGCCGTCTCGCCCACGCCTTCCGGATGGGCTGGGGACGCGATAAGGTAGGTTTCGATGGAATCCGGGATTTCCTGCATCCGGAGCAGGGGGTAGGTGTCAAAATTCGATTCCAGGACGCGGCCGTCCTCAATGGTGATCCGTTCTTTGAAAACACTGCTCATCCCCATGATGATGCCCCCTTCCATCTGTGCCTTTACGTTATCGGGCTGCACCACCACCCCGGCGTCCAGGGCAATCCAGAAATGGTGTACCCGTATCACGCCTGTCTGGGCGTTGAGGGAAATCTCACAAATGCCGGTCCCCAGGGAGCCGTGCTCCACAAAAGCCACGCCCTTTGCCCTGCCTTCTTTGGGTGGGTCCCCCCATCCGGCCATTTCCGCGGCTTTGTCAAGGGTAGCCAGGGCCCGGGGCGAATCGGACATCAGCTTCCTGCGGAAAGCCACGGGGTCGGTGCCCTGGGCATGGGCCACTTCGTCCAGCATGCACTCAATGGCAAATTTATTGGGCCCGTGGCCCACGGCCCTCCAGTGTTTGAGGCGGATGCCATTGCCGGCCTCCCGCCATTCCACACGCTGGTTCGGGATGTTGTAATGGGTATTGGCTGCGCCGCTGGCGACCAGGTTCCCACCATCCCCGACCACAATATGGGACAGGCAGGTGAGGTTCCCCCCTGCATCGGTGCCCGCGGTGAGTCTTTGGAGGGAAAGGGGCCGGAAGGCCCCGTATCCGAAGTCATCTTCCCGGGTCCATATGAGCTTCACGGGCTTCGGGACCACCTCGCGCGCCAGCAGGGCGCACTCCCCCACAAAGTCATTCATGCTCCTGCGACCAAAACCTCCGCCGAGGTACTGCAGGTGGACAGTGACGTTTTCCGGGGGGATCCCCAAAATCCCCGGCACGCCCAGTTTGGTGTCCGGCCCCTGCTGGCTGCCCACCCAGACCTCGGCGCTCTGTCGGTCCGCGGCAACCCGGACCACGGCATTGAGGGGCTCCATCTGGGCATGGCAGACGTAATCGTTGCGGAAGTCGGCGGTGTAGGTGTTGGAGGCCTGCCTGAATCCGCGTTCTGTATCCCCCACACGGATAGTGACCTCCCCGGGTTCGCTACGGTTGGCGAGCTGCTCATAAGACGTATAGATTTCCCGGGAATTATGGCCGCTGGCCGGGGAGGCACTCCAGGTGATGGCGAGTTTCTTTTTCGCCCCGAGGGCCGCTTCCAGGGATTCGGCGATGACCCCGATGGCATAGTCCAGGGGGACGACTTTCAACACCCCTGCCATGGCGAGGATTTCGGCTTCATTGGCAAGGGTCGGGCGGGCGCCGTGCAGGTTGCCGCGCTCCAGGACCCCGTAACACATGTCCGGAAGGCGTACGTCGATGGCAAACTGAGCCGTCCCGTCCACTTTGGAAGGGATGTCCGTACGGGGGATCACCGTGCCTACCAGCCTGAAGTCTTTGGGATCTTTCAGCCTGTCCTCTGTTATTTCAGGGAGCACTTCGGGGATCTGGAGGTAGGGGACCAGCTCCCCATACCCCATTTTCCGGCCCGAGCCCTCGTGGATCACATGCCCGTTTGAAGTGGTCACTTCCCCCACCGGGACCTGCCAGTGTGCTGCTGCACTGCTCAGCAGCACGAACCGGGCCTGGGCCCCGGCTTTCCGCATGGTTGTGTAATAGCTGTTGGTGGTGCGGCTGCCCACTGTAAACATCAGCTTGGTGCCGGGCGCCCAGCCTTCACCCCCGTAGACCTCGACTTCCTGGGGGGAAAATTCAACCGATACCCTGGACCAGTCTGCGTCCATTTCCTCGGCAAAGAGGACCGGGAGGGAGGTCATCGACCCCTGCCCCATTTCGGCTGCCGGGTTATAGATGACCATGCTGCCATCCTCGGAGAGTTGCACCCAGGCGGTAAGGGGTTGTTTCTTTAACGCTGCTTCGAGCTTTTTCGGATCGCTGCAGGAGATGAGCTGGGGCAACAGGCCGGACATGCCGATAAAGATGGCCACCCCCCCGGATGATTTCAAAAAGTGCCTGCGGCTAATGGATGTCGGTGTACTGGTCATGGTCAGGGGGTTGTGGAAGGTTGATTTTGTGCGGCCATTTCAATGGCTTTCAGGATGCGAAGGTAGGTGCCACAGCGGCAGAGCACGCTGTTCATATGGGCTTTGATTTCTTCCCGTGTAGGGGAGGGGTTGGCTTCCAGGAGGGCGGCCGCCTGCATGATCTGGCCGGACTGGCAGTAGCCGCACTGGGGTGCCTGGGCCTCCACCCACGCCTTTTGAAGCGGGTGGTCGCCCGCATCGGACAACCCTTCGATGGTGGTCAGTTTCTGGCCTTTGCTGGCGGTTTCCACGGTGAGGACACAGGCCCTCACGGGTGTCCCGTCCATATGGATCACGCACGCCCCGCAGAGGGCGATCCCGCAGCCGTATTTGGTGCCCGTAAGGCCCAAATGCTCGCGAAGCACCCATAGGAGGGAAGTTCCTTCGGCGACTTCAACGTCCCGTTGTGCGCCGTTGATATCCAGAGTAAATGTCGGCATGGCAAAAAATGTTTCCGATGAAGTTACTCAAAAAAGGGGAACGATGGTATCGGGGCAGCTCAAGAAAAGGCCGGAATCCGGACAGGCATTCCCGGGGGATATACGCAGCGGAAATGAGGGAAAGGCGCTGGAGACTATTTTTAATGGCCCGCAGTGCGCGGAATACTTCGGGGTGGGGATCGAGTTCTTCAGGGGCTATCCTTTCCTGTGGATGCGATAGGGCCTGGTTTCATCGATCAGGATAGCTTCCTGTATAATTTCATTTAGTTCCCGGATCGGGATTTGCGAAACGGTTTTGAATTCAACCCCGTACACCTGCTTTCTGCCCTTGTTTTCCAAAATCCCCTGAACGTTCGAAAGCTCATTGCCCCGGATAAAGGCGAATTCCGTAATGCCCCCTTTTTTTGGATTTAAATAGCAAATCCAGGTCCGCCCGTAGTAGAAGGGGATTTTATACCGGATCTTTTCGGTAAGATTCAGTTCCCTGGTAAGCAGCTTATGGATCCGTAGCATCACCTCGCGCTGGTCCCCCTCGAATCCGTAAATGAAATCCTCTACCTCTGACATGGCTGGTTTTTTTAGGATTGGAGCAGCACCTTTAGTTAAGGTTCAGGTCCAGGTCGAGTTGCCTTCCCTCTGCGAAGGCCTTTTTGTCCATGGAAGTCCCCACCCCCATCCCAATGGCCATCCCGATGGGCAGCCCGATCCCGAGGAACGCCATATTGCCGAGGCTTGTTCCGAAAGCAACGCCAAGGGGTATTCCGAAAACAGCCATCCCGATGGCCATCCAGCTGTTTCGATAGTGGTTTTTGGGGACGAGCTTCAGCTCCTTTTCCAGCAGTTTTAAGATGCCTGATTGTGTCTTTTTGAGTTGCTTCAGCAGTTCGGCATCTCCTTGTGAAGCGGCATTGATTCGTTCGACCCCATCGTTTATGGACCGGGTTACCCCGTCGGGGAGTTCTTTTTTCCCCAATTCGCTCAGGAGCTTTTCAAATTGGGTAAAAGCGCGGCCCAGCTTTTCATTCTGCCCCGTATCCTGCCGTTTTTTTAGTGTTTTGAGTTCCATCTGCGCTGGTTTGGGAGTACCCCTTAAAAGGGCTGTAGCTATTATTTGAAAATCCGATCATCCTTCCAAAGGGAAATTTCGGGGGGTCCGGCCAGAAAGCCCCGCGACCTGGCCACGAACTCCTTAAGGCGGGACATGTTCATTTGCTCCGATTTATAATTTTCCTT
>CAZUZE010000226.1:0-4280 GCA_964624565.1 uncultured Robiginitalea sp. | reverse complement strand
AAGGGGGACGGGTGACCTGAAGTTAGAATATGGTGTTTTTCCCGATCGATCAGGGGGATTTTCTTTTTGGCATAGCCTCCCCAGAGCAAAAAAACAAGGCCTTGCTTCTCTTTGGAAAGGGAACGGATTACCGCATCAGTGAATTGTTCCCAACCCTGGTTCCTGTGGCTTCCCGCCTCGGAAGCCCGCACCGTCAGCACGGCATTCAGCAACAGGACCCCCTGCCTTGCCCATCGGCGCAAATCCCCGCTTTGGGGATAGGCCGCCCCGGTATCTGCTTCTATTTCCTTAAAAATATTGATCAGGGACGGAGGGTGGGTTATCCCATCCCGGACCGAGAAACAGAGGCCGTTTGCCTGACCGGGCCCATGGTAGGGATCCTGCCCGAGGACAACCACTTTTACCGCTTCCAGCGGGCAGGCCTCAAAGGCGGCAAATATCTCACTGCCTTTCGGATAGCATTGATGTGTTTGGTATTGTTTCCGCACAAAGTCCGCAAGGCTGCTGAAATAGGAAGTGTTGAACTCAGGTGTGAGCAGCGGCTTCCAGCCGCCTCCGATAGAAACATTCATCACATCGAGCGATTCAAATTAAATTACTGGAGCAGCAAGGTCAGTTTCTTGTAAACTTCCCGCTCCTCTTCGCTGAACCACTCCCCTCCAAAACCCAGGAAGCCCCCCTCTTTCCCGGCCTTGGCGACCTCTTTGGCCAGATACAGGATCCAGGCTTTATACCCCTGGAGGGTCTCATGGGATTCATTCGCCTGAAGCTCTGAAAGCACCCTTGGCACCAGTCCATAAAGGTGTGTGAGCAAACCAGGATGGTCTTCGATGCCCATATCGGAGAGGCAGTCCATGATTTCATCGTGTTTTGCAGCAGCCTCAGACAGCAGGGGTTCCTGCTCTGCAGCTGCAGGGACAATTGCCTCGATAAGACTGTTTCCCGGAAAGAGCTTCCGCCCTTCCGCCAATCCCCGTACCATGGCCAGGCGTTCACTGACCGATCCGGTAATGCCGCTTCTGCCCGCCCCTTCCATGGCCATGGCAACCAGAAACGGCAATCTTTTGATGCGTATCCAGGTATCAGGTCTGTAGTTCTCCTCCGCGCCCATACACTGTCCATTTTACACTATCCTAAAGATACAAAAAAGAGCCGTCTTTTGGTAGGGAAAGGATTACAATCGACCGGGAATGCACCCCCTCCTCAGAATGGATCGCAATGCGTAACTTTGGGGCCATTTCAGCGCCCTATGAAAAAAGTCTCGAAAAAGACCCTTGAAGACCTTGAGTTCCCTGAGGTGTGCGCCCTGGTAAAGTCCCGGTGTGTGAGCGGCCCGGGCAGATCACTGGCAGCGCGCCTGAGCCCGTTTCAAGATAGAGAAAGCCTTGTACAGGCCCTGGGACGGACCAGGGAGTACCTCACCTCGCTCGAAAGCGATAACAGGCTTCCTAACCACGGTTTTGACGAGCTAACTGAGGATTTGCAGGCACTGCGTATTGAAAACAGCCTCCTTCCGGTAGAGGCCTTTCGGAAAATGGCTTTTGTAGCGCTGGTGATCCAGAGCCATCAGCGGTTTTTAAAAAAATTTTCCGCCTACTTTCCCCTGTTGCAACAATGGGTGTCCCGGGCGGATTTCAGGGCGGAGATCCCCGCGCATGTCGATGCGGTAATCGATCGGCACGGGGAGGTAAAAGACAGCGCATCTGCTGACTTGTCACGTATACGCGGCGACATGCGGGGGTTGCAGGGGAAGATCAACCAGAGCTTCAATGCGGCCCTGGCCCGGTATTCCAAGCTTGAGTACCTGGACGATATACGCGAGTCCACCCTGGAGAACCAGCGGGTGCTCGCCGTCAAAGCCATGTACCGCCGGAAGGTAAAAGGGAGCGCCCTTGGGACCTCCAAAACGGGCAGCATTGTCTTTATCGCACCCGAGGCCGCCCTTGCGCATTCCAGGGAACTGCAACTGCTCCTTTTGGAGGAAAAAGAGGAAGTGCAGCGAATTCTTCGCAAACTGGGAACCGAATTGCGCCCCTTTATCCCGGACCTTGAGCAGTACCAGGCCATCCTGGCCGAAATCGACCTGTGTGCGGGCAAGGCCCTGCTTGCGCAGGATACAGGGGCAACCCTTCCTGAAATAAACAGCGATAAAAAACTGCGGTTGCTTGAGGCCTACCACCCGCTGCTTTTGCTCAACAATAAAAAGCGGGGCCAGAAGACCTGGCCACAAACCCTTGAACTGACCCCGGAGAACCGGATTATCGTAATCTCCGGCCCTAATGCCGGGGGAAAGAGCATTACGCTTAAAACCATCGGGCTGCTGCAACTGATGCTGCAGAGCGGGATGCTGATCCCGGTGAAAGAAGGGAGTACCTGCTGTTTTTTTGACCAGGTCCTTACCGATATCGGGGACCACCAGTCCATCGAGAACCATCTGAGCACCTACTCCTATCGCCTGAAAAACATGAATCGCTTTTTGCGAAAATGCGATGAAAACACCCTTTTTTTGATCGATGAATTCGGGACGGGAAGTGATCCGGAACTCGGTGGGGCCCTGGCCGAGACGTTCCTCGAGACTTTTTACGAATGTGGCGCCTTCGGGGTGATCACCACGCACTATGCGAACCTGAAGGCCCTTGCTGACGAGCTGCCCCACGCTTCCAATGCCAATATGCTGTTCGACAGCAGGACCCTGGAACCTGTTTTCCAGCTCGAAATGGGCCAGCCCGGGAGTTCTTTTACCTTTGAAGTGGCCCAAAAGAACGGGATCCCCTACAGCCTGATCAACAAGGCGCGAAAAAAGGTGGCTGGCGGGAAATTGCGCTTCGACCAGACCATAGCCAGGCTGCAGAAGGAGCGAACCAAAATGGCCAAAACCGAGGACCGCCTCCTGGAGGAAGAAACCAGGGCCCGGGAGGAAGCGCGGAAGCTCGAGGTACTCAATGAAAAGATTCAGGCCAAACTGAGCAGTTACCAGGAACTCTACGATTACAACCAGCGGATGATCCACCTCGGGACAAAAGTGGACAAGGCAGCTGAGAAATACTTTCAGGACCACAAGAAACGCCCGCTTATTTCCGATCTCCTGAGAATTGTGGAGACGGAAAACAGCAAGCGAAAACCCAAGGCGCCAAAACCGAAGGCTGAAAAGGCGCCGGAGCGGGAAGTCGTCCAGAAGGAGGTGGAGAAGGAGGTGCAGCTCATCCGCAAAAAGAAGAAGGCCGAGCGCAAGAGCGGCGGGAAATCGGAGTTGAAGAAGCCCAGACCGGTGCTCAAGGTCGGGGATCGCGTCCGCCTGCCGGAGAGCAAATCGGTCGGGACCGTCGAGCGCATCGAAAAAAACAAAGCCATCGTCAATTACGGACAGTTTACCACCAATGTAAGCCTGGACCAACTGGAACTCGTGGAAGCCAGGCCCTGAACGCAAATGGCCGGAGAGAAGTGATCCGGCCGGCAAGGTGTCGCCTTCAGTTGCCGGCCCGGGATCTCCCGCACCCGCTCGACCTCAAATTTGGCTGGTCGGGAGCTCCCGGTTCCTCATCTAAAAAGGGGCCATTATCCCGCTTCCGGGGCCTTTGGGATTGCCCCCTTATCCCTACCTTTGCCCTATGGAAATCGAAGCTGGAAAAAAGGTCATCCTTTTCGACGGGGTGTGTAACCTGTGCAATGGGGCGGTGCAATGGGTCATCCGGCGTGACCGGGAGGATTTGTTCCGGTTTGCCCCCCTGCAGGGCGAAATCGCACAGAAGCTTGCCAGGGAGCGGCATATCGACACAGGCCGAATCGATTCCATCGTCCTGATCGATCCCGGGGTGGCCTACTATGTAAAATCGGACGCAGCCCTGGAGATCGCCAGGCACCTGAAGGGATACGGGTTCCTGCCCCTGCTTTTTTCATGGCTCCCGGCCCGCCTGAGGGACGGGGTTTACGACCTGGTCGCCAGGAACCGGTACCGCCTTTTTGGAAAAAAGGAGCAGTGCATGGTGCCGACCCCGGAACTGAGGTCTAAATTCCTGGAGGACTGATCACTTGAGGTTTTTCAGGATAAAGTCGAGGGTGGGGTTGTCGGTTTTCTTCTCCTGAAAACTCTCCGACCGGTAGGGGCCGTCCATCCCCAGGCCCAGTTGCTGCAGGTGCGCTATTTCCTTTTCGTATTCCAGCGATACCTTTCCCGTCAGCAAGGGCGCCATGGACTGCTTTTCCTGATAGCGCTTGTAAATCTTGCGGAGCCCGCTCAGGTAAAGCCGGTCCTTGGTGAACCCACCCCCACGGTGTGCCCT
>CAZUZE010000225.1:0-4327 GCA_964624565.1 uncultured Robiginitalea sp. | reverse complement strand
GGCCTGCAGGGGCGCTTCCCAACTTTTGCGGATCGTTTCAGCTGACTCCCCATTTTCGATCCGTCGCTGCAGGGCCGTAGTGCCTGCGTGTTTGGTGAACCCTTCGGTGGTGAAGAATTCCGAGCCGGCCTCCCGGTACCTGAAGGCTTCGATCAGCCATTTCAGGTCGACGGCGTCGGGCGGGGCCACCTTGCTTAAGTCCCTGCCGTGGCAGGTTTTCCCGAGCTGTTTTGGGCGGGTCGCCCCCGGACGGGATTCGGGGGTGTAGCTGTAGTCAAAGTGCGATTCCTGCAGAAACGGGGCCCCGAAACACTGGAACTGCAGGGAGGTCCCGCGCCCAGCGTTCACATGGGTCCCCTCAAACAGCCCGAGGCTCGGGTAGAGCCTGACCGCCTGGTCGTTTGGAAGGTTGGGGGAAGGGGGGATGGGCAGGACATACCTCGTATCCCGCGAATAGTTCTTTATGGGAATGACCGTTAGGTCCGCCTTCAACCCGCCATCCAGCCAGCCCTCCTCATTGATCATCCGGGCGTATTCCCCGATGGTCATCCCGTAGACCAGGGGGATTTCGGTTTTTCCCAAAAAACTCCGGTGTGCCTTCTCCATCACGGGCCCGTCCACATAGTGGATGTTTGGGTTGGGCCGGTCCAGGACCACAATCGGGACTCCGGCCTCGGCGCAGGCCTCCATGACCAGTTGCAGGGTGGCGATGTAGGTGTAGAACCGGACCCCGACATCCTGTATGTCAAAAAGGACCAGGTCCAGGTCCCCGAGCTGCTCCCTGGTAGGTTTCCGGTTGGCCCCGTGGAGGGAGAGCACAGGCAGTCCCGTTTTGGGGTCCATCTCATCCGCCACGTTCCCCCCTGCATCCACCTGTCCCCTGAACCCGTGTTCGGGGGCAAAGACTTTTTTGAGGCGGAGGCCGGCGCCCAGCAGGCTGTCCGCCAGGTGAACCCAGGGACCCCCGGGGTCGGAAGGGGTGAAGATCACGGAAGTTTGATTGGCCACCAGGGCAAAATCCACATCCCTCAGGAGCTCAAAATAGGTTTCCGTCCGGTTGGCCCCAACGACCAAAGCCGTATCCTGCAGGGCGGGGGGCAGCTTTTCCGCCCCGGGTTCGGTTCCGCCTGACCTTCCGCAGGCCATACCGGTGAGAAGAAGAACTAAAAATGTATTTTTGAGGGCAGTTAAGAGAAACATCCGTTGAATTTAGAGTGGTACATCGCCAGGCGGCTTATAGGGAGCAGGGAACATAAAAGTAGTATTTCCGCCCCGATAATTAAAATAGCCATTGCCGCTATCGCCCTGGGGGTGCTGATGATGCTTATCGCCCTGGCCACGGGGGTCGGCCTGCGCCAGAAAATCCGCGAAAAGGTTTCCGCCTTTAATGGCCACATACAGATCTACAACTACGACAACAACAATTCGGAAGTCTCCATCATGCCGGTGAGCACCCGGCAGGATTTCTATCCGGACTTCAACCTCACTGACGGGGTCAGGCACGTGCAGGTGGTGGCGACTAAAGCGGGGATCATTCGTACGGAGGACACTTTTGAGGGCTTTATCGCCAAGGGGGTCGGCACGGACTACGACTGGTCTGCCTTTGAGGAATTCCTGGTAGCGGGCCGCCTGCCGGATTACCGGCAGGCCCTGAATTCGGAAGTGTTGGTTTCCAGGAGGATGGCCGCGAGGCTGCGACTGGAACCCGGCAGCCAGTTCAATTGTTTTTTCCTCAAGGAAGAAGACCCGGATAAAATCCCCAACCAAAGGCGTTTTGAAGTGGTGGGCATCTACGACAGCGGCTTTGAGGAATTCGATGCCACCTATATTTTCACGGACATCCGGCACATTCAGCGGATGAACAACTGGGAGGCAGATCAGGTTGGGAATTTTGAGGTCTTCCTGGAGGACTTTGGCCAGATTGAGGAAAAGGGGCGCGAGATCTATGCCAAAACCCTTTCAAACCTGGATACCCAGACCATTGAAAACAAATATTACCAGATTTTCGAGTGGGTCGGGCTGTTTGATTTTAACATCGCCCTGATTATCGGGATCATGATCCTGGTGGGGGGCATCAACATGATTACCGCCCTGCTGGTGCTGATCCTGGAGCGCACCCCCATGATCGGGATCCTGAAGGCGCTCGGGACTACCAACTGGAGCATCCGGAAGGTCTTCCTCTATAACGCGGCCTACCTGATCGGGCTGGGGCTGCTTTGGGGGAACCTGCTCGGCCTGGGCCTTCTGGCGATTCAGTGGAAATACCGGGTGTTCAAATTTCCGAATCCGGAGGAATACTATATGGACTACATCCCCGTGTTTATGGACCTGCCCACGGTGCTTTTGCTCAATGCAGGGGTGCTGGTCCTGTGCCTGCTCATGCTCCTGATCCCATCCTGGATCATTACCCGGATCAGCCCGGTCAGGGCGATCCGCTTTGCCTAGGTGTTTCGATTTATCGGGTGGGGCTTTGTATCTTTGCCGTCCATGGAGTACGCAGCGAATATACTGGAGACCATCGGGAACACCCCCCTGGTAAAGATCAACCGGATCACGGCGGAATTGCCCTGCCTGGTCCTGGCGAAATACGAAACGTTTAACCCCGGAAACTCGGTAAAGGACCGCATGGCGGTGCGCATGGTGGAGGATGCGGAGACGCGGGGCGTATTGAAGCCCGGGGGTACCATCGTGGAAGGGACTTCCGGAAACACGGGGATGGGGCTCGCCCTGGCTGCCATTATAAAGGGGTATCGCATGATCTGCGTGATCAGCGATAAGCAGTCCAGGGAGAAAATCGATATCCTGAAGGCCGTCGGCTGCCAGGTGCATGTCTGCCCAACCGACGTGGCGCCTGACGACCCGCGCAGCTATTATTCCACCGCCCGCCGCCTCGCTGCGGAGATCCCCGGCGCCTGGTATGTCAACCAGTACGACAACCCGGCCAATACCCTGGCCCATTTTGAGAGCACCGGCCCGGAGATCTGGGAACAGACCGGCGGCAGGGTGACCCACTTTGTCGTCGGCGTCGGCACGGGAGGCACCATTTCCGGGGTTGGGTCCTTCCTGAAATCAAAGAACCCCAGGATCAAGGTCTGGGGGGTGGACACCTATGGTTCGGTCTTCAAGAAGTACCACGAGACCGGCATATTCGACCAGAATGAGATCTATCCCTATGTCACCGAGGGGATCGGGGAGGACATCCTTCCGGCAAATGTGAATTTCGAAATTATCGACGGCTTCACCAAGGTGACCGACAAAGACGCGGCGGTCTACACGCGGCGACTCGCCCTCGAAGAGGGGATGTTCCTGGGGAATTCAGCCGGGGCGGCCATCAAAGGGGTCCTGCAGCTAAAGGAACACTTCGGCCCCGAGGATATAGTGGTCGTGCTCTTCCACGACCACGGCAGCCGGTATGTGGGCAAGATCTACAACGATGACTGGATGCGCGCCCGGGGCTTCCTGGATCCGGACCCCATTGCCGAAACCCCTGAAAACCCTTAACGGATGAAACCGATACTCTTCCTCAGCTTCCTGCTTCTCACCGCTCAGATTGGATCCGCCCAGAAACTCACCAGGAGTGAGCGGAAGATCGCGGAAACCGTTTCCCGAAATGCCCCTGAGGCCGTTGCTTTTCTCGAAAAGGTGGTCAATATAAACAGCGGTACCCTGAACCTCAAAGGGGTCCGGGAAGTTGGTGATGTTTTTGGAGCTGCCTTTGAAGAAATCGGCTTTACCACCCGATGGGTTCCGATGCCGGAAGAGATGAACCGGGCCGGGCACCTGTTTGCCGAAACCACGGGTTCAAAAGGCAGGCGACTGCTGCTGATCGGCCATCTGGATACCGTTTTTGAGGAAGACAGCCCGTTTCAGGAATTTAAGCGGGTCGATGATTCCCTGGCCCACGGCCCGGGGGCGAATGACATGAAGGGGGGCGATGTGATTGTCCTCTATGCCCTGAAGGCCCTCCGGGAGAACGGGATGCTGGACGATGCCCAGATCATCGTGGCCTTTACCGGGGATGAAGAAAGCACGGGCCAACCCCTGGAGATAAGCCGTCGCGAACTGATAGAGGCCGCAAAAAGGAGTGATGTGGCCCTGGGGTTTGAAACCGCCACGGGGTACGACAAGGCGACTGTGGCCCGAAGGGGTGCTTCCGGGTGGGAGGTGAATGTGAAGGGGACGCGGGCCCATTCCTCAGGGGTGTTCAACGAGCGGGTAGGGGCCGGGGCTATCTTTGAGTTGTCACGGATCCTGAACGCGTTTTACCAGGAAGTCAAAGGGCCGGAATACCTCACCTTTAACCCGGGCATCCTCATGGGCGGTACTT
>CAZUZE010000224.1:0-4387 GCA_964624565.1 uncultured Robiginitalea sp. | reverse complement strand
GGGGAGGGGATTGTCGTGGACCTTTCAAAGCACTTCACGCAAATCATTAACCTGGATTTGGAGCGAAAACAGGTACGGGTACAGCCCGGGGTGGTCCGGGATGAATTAAACGAGTACCTCAAGCCCTATGGTTTGTTTTTCGGGCCCAATACCTCCACCTCAAACCGCTGTATGATCGGGGGGATGGTCGGGAATAATTCGAGTGGCACCACCTCGATCCGGTATGGGGTTACCCGCGACAAGGTCTTAGGGGTAAAAGCATTGCTTTCGGATGGCTCTGCGGTCCTCTTTGAGGAGTTGGATTCCGAGGCGTTGTCTGCCAAAACCAACGAAGGGACCCTTGAAGCAAATATTTATAAAAATATCCTTAAAGAGTTAAAAAACAAAGAGGTAAGGGATAATATATTTGCTGAATTTCCTAAACCTGAAATCCACAGGCGGAATACGGGCTACGCCCTGGACCTCCTGGCCGAAGCCCTCATGGACGGACCTGAGCCCAACCGGTTCAACCTCTCAAAATTATTGTGCGGGAGCGAAGGCACCCTGGCCCTGACCACTGAAATTACCCTTCAACTGGACGAACTCCCGCCCCCGGAAGCCGCCATGATCGTGGCACAGTACCACACCCTGGAAGACAGCCTGTCCGACGTGGTGCCCCTTATGAGGCATGAGTTGCATATGTGCGAGATGATGGACAAGGTGATCCTGGACTGTACGAAAAACAATCTGGAACACCGGGAAAACAGGTTTTTCGTCCAGGGGGACCCGGCCGCAGTCCTGATGCTTGAAGTCCGGGCCGAAAGCCCGGAACTCCTCGAAGCGGAAATTGGAAGGGTCCTGAAAACCCTCGAAACGAGTGGTGCCTCCTATGCGCACCCGGTATTGAAAGGCGGGGACATTTCCCGGGCCATTACGCTGAGGAAGGCCGGCCTGGGCCTGCTCGGGAACATGGTTGGCGACAGGAAGGCAGTGGCCTGTATCGAGGATACCGCCGTCGCCCTGCCTGACCTCAAGGACTTCATCGGGGAATTCACACGCATTATGGCTTCCCATGGGCAAAGCGCCGTCTATTACGCACATGCAGGTGCGGGGGAACTCCACCTGCGACCCATCCTGAACCTGAAGGATTCCGGGGATGTCAGGCTGTTTCGCCAGATTACCACTGAAGTGGCCGCCCTGACCAAAAGGTACGGCGGGTCTTTCAGCGGGGAACACGGCGATGGCATTGTGCGGGCAGAATTTATCCCGCTTATGATCGGGGAAGCGAATTACGAGCTCCTGAGACGGATAAAGTCCTACTTTGACCCAAAGGGCATATTCAACCCGGGGAAGATTGTCGACGCCTATCCGATGGACCAGGCGCTGCGCTATGAGGTAGACCGAAAGGAGCCCGAGGTGGATACCCTCCTGGATTTCACGGATAGCCAGGGAATCCTCCGGGCTGCAGAAAAATGCAATGGGAGCGGGGATTGCCGCAAAACAGAACAGATGGCAGGGGGGATGTGCCCGAGCTACCACGCCACCAGGGATGAAAAAGACACCACACGGGCACGGGCCAACGCCCTGAGGGAAATGCTCACAAACCCAATGGGCGGCAACCCGTTTGACCGCGAGGAGCTCAAAGAGGTTTTTGACCTTTGCCTGAGCTGCAAGGCCTGCGCCCGGGAGTGTCCCAGCAACGTCGACATAGCCACCCTCAAGGCGGAATTCTCCTATCAGTACCAGGAGCGGCATGGATACTCCCTGAGGAACCGGCTTTTTGCCCACACCACCCGTTTGAATGCCTTCCAGAGCCGCATAGCCCCCCTTTCGAACCTGTTGCTGAGGAATAAGCACCTCAGTTCAGTTCTCAAGTCAATACTGGGCGTGGCCCCTGGAAGGTCCCTGCCTGCAGTTGCGCGCGTCGATTTCGATGCGTACCTGGGGCAGGCGCGCCGCAGAAGGACAACCCGGGGCGCGAAGGTAGTCCTGTTCCTGGACGAATTCACCCGCTACCTCGATACCGGGGTTGGCCTGGATGCCATCGACCTGCTCACAGGCCTTGGGTACCAGGTTGAGCTCTACAAGGCCGAAAGTGGTCGTGCCTTTATATCCAAAGGCTTTTTGAAACAGGCGCGTCAACTCGCCCTGAGGAATGCCGGCAGCTTATCGGAATACGCCCGGGCCGGCATTCCTGTCATCGGCCTGGAACCTTCGGCCCTGCTTACCTTCCGGGACGAGTATGCCCGCTTTGGGCTCCCCCGTGAACAGGCCTCCCGGATTGCTGCGAACTGCTTCCTGATCGAAGAGTTTATCGCAAAGGAGCACCAAAGGGGACATATAAGCCCCGGGCAGTTTACCGGGGAGGCCCGCCAATTGAAAATCCATGTGCACTGCCACCAGAAGGCCCTGTCCGGTACCAAAGCCACGTTTGACATGCTGAACATCCCCAGCGGATATTCACCTACCCTTATTTCGGCCGGGTGCTGTGGGATGGCCGGTTCCTTCGGATACGAAAAAGAGCACTACGAGGTAAGCATGAAAATCGGGGGGCTCAGGTTGTTCCCGGCCATCGAAAAAGCTCCGGAACAGGTGATCATCGCGGCCAACGGGACCAGTTGCAGGCACCAGATTTACGATGGCACGGGGCGGGTGGCCCGGCATCCGGCAAGCATCCTCAAAGAAGCACTGGCTACCTGAACCGCCTGTTTCAGGCCAGAGGGCTTTCTTCCTTTTCGTTTTTTGAAAGCAGCTCCTCCATATCCATTTCCTTCAGGTCTTCATCGGCAAAGAAGGGGGAGAGTTTGTCTTCGCGGTAATGGTAGGGCTTCCACCTTTTAAAGTTGTATTCCAGGGCGGTCAGGTTATGTACCCAGTCACCGGGGCTGAGGAACTGGCACTTGCCGTACCGGCTTTCAAACCACTCATTGCGGGCCCGGTGGGGGGTCCCGCAGATGATATATTCGCATCCGCGGGCCGCTGCCAGTTTGGCCGCCTCCCCTATGGAATCGCAGGACTCGGGCATGCCGTTTTCTGGGGGGGGCGACGGGAGGGCGGATTGCTCAGGCGCCTGTCTTTCGTTACTTCCCCGCACCCGGCTTTGGAATCGAAACCAGCAGGCCAGTGCCAGCTGCAGGCCCGGACCCAGGCGTTGGGCCCACTTCCTGCGCAACAGGGGTGAATCCAGGAATTCCCCCTGCGTAAACCAGGCCTTTTTTCCATCGAGTTCCAGGATCAGGTTTTTTGTCAGGTGAAGGTCCCCCATGGATTGGTCCCTGATCGTTTTCAGGGCGCCATCGCGGTGCCCATAGATATAATAGATTTTTGTTCCCATGGCCGCCATGCCAAAAATCTTCTTTAAAACGCTGAAGTGCTCCCTTGGAAAGGAGGAAACCGCATCGGGGTGCTTATCTAGAAACGCCCCGGAAAGCACCAGGACCCTGGGGGAGATACTGTTCAGGTAAGCCAGCAGGGCACCGGCCTGGCAATGGGCGGACCCCAGGTGTATATTGGAAATTACAGCAATTTCGATACGTCGTTTTTTCAAGTCAGGACATATTTGGGCAAAATTAGAACGATTGGTATCCCAAGGGAAATTCACTGCATCAAGATTAGAATACATTAGGGTTACCAAATGATTAAATGAAATCCTGAAATGTAAATTCAATATTACCGGGACGGGTTTTGGCTGGCATAGGGGTAAAACCTACCTTTGAAAGCAGGTCACTTGCAAATTTCGGACTATGGCAGGAAACAGCTTCGGAACGGTGTTTAAACTCACGACATTTGGCGAGAGCCACGGCAGGGGGCTCGGAGGGGTCATCGAGGGATGCCCGGCCGGGGTGCCGCTGGATATGGGTGCCATAGCAAATGAACTCGCGCGCAGGAAGCCCGGGCAATCGGCCATTGTGACCCAGCGGAAGGAAGCAGACCGGGTGGAATTTTTCTCGGGGATCTTTGAAGGAAAGACTACGGGTACCCCGATCGGTTTCCTGATTGAGAATACAAACCAGAAGTCAGGGGATTACTCCCACGTAAGGGATACCTACCGGCCGTCCCACGCGGATTTCACCTATGATAAAAAGTACGGCATCCGGGATTACCGGGGCGGGGGGCGCAGCTCGGCCCGGGAAACGGTATGCAGGGTGGTGGCAGGGGCCGTTGCACGCCAGGTGATCCCACAGATGACCTTTAGCGCCTATGTCTCCCAGGTCGGCTCCCTGGTCCTGGAGAAGTCCTACAGGGAAGTCGACCTTGCCCTGACGGAATCGAACCCCGTCCGATGCCCCGATCCGGTTCTGGCTGCAGAAATGGAAAGGCACATTCGGGAAGTTCGAAAGGCAGGGGACACCATTGGCGGGGTGGTCACCTGCGTCATCCGGAATATACCCCCGGGCCTGGGGGAGCC
>CAZUZE010000223.1:0-4444 GCA_964624565.1 uncultured Robiginitalea sp. | reverse complement strand
CTGGAGGTGCAGGGGAGGTGTTAGGCATCTGTTGCAAAAATGCGATAGTCAGCAGGGGAGGGGGCTATTTTCGCCTCGGGTCCCTGAGCGCCCAGAAAAAGCCTTTGACGTCCGCCACCCAGTTTTCGTACATGAAAATAAGCCCGATTTCCTCCACGGTTTCAAGGATCCCAATAATGATCATGCTATAGAAAAGCCAGTAAACAGGGCCAAAGACCAGGGACCACACGATAAATACGGCTTGCAGCACGGCCGAAGTCTTGGCAAGATAGGTGTGGAATGCGGTGGCCTTGCCGTATTTTTTAAAGGCGATCGCCATTTGTATCAGGTAGGGGACAAAGGCCAGGGAGATTATCAGGAGGTTTTCACGAATGAAATCCGTTTCAAAAACCAGTAAGCCGGACAGCCCCGCGATAAGGGTGAGCTGGTCCCCCAGCGAATCCAGCTGGGAGCCCCGGGCACTGGTGAGGTTCAGTTTTCGGGCGAGGAACCCGTCTATGGCATCCGTTAGGTAGCTGATCAGCAGGAAAAAGGCAAACCACTCCCGGATCCCCAGGGCCAGGAGCAGCACCAGGAAGGGCAGTGCCAGGATCCGGTAGAAGGAAAACCAATCCGCAATATTGAATTCCCGGAATACGTTCTTCATGCCTTCTAAGGTTACTGCCCTAAAGGTAGACACCTCCCAGTTCTCCGGAAATGACAATGATCAAGACCAGTGCTTATCCGGCACCTCCCTCCGGGAGTTTATCGGGGTTTTCAGAGGCTTTTCCGGGAAGGCCTTTAATATGCACATCCCGCTGGGGAAAGGGGATTTCGATCTTGTTTGCCGCGAACTGGTTGTATATCTCGATGTTTACATCGCTTTTTGCCCGCAACCCGATCTCAAAGGGGACCCAGAACAAGAGGCGGAAATCCAGGGAACTCTCCCCGAACCCGGTGAAAAGGGCCGAGGGTTCCGGTTCTTTCAGGACGTAGTCGAATTTTTGGGCACACTCCATCAGGACTTTGAGGACCAGGTTCGGATCTGATCCATAGGCTGCCCCGATAAGGATCTCCACCCTTTTGGTGCTGTCCGAGAGGGTCCAGTTGATCAGGTCGTTTGAGATGAGGTTGTTGTTGGGGACCACCACCTCCGCCCCGTCGTAGGTGGAAATGTTGCACGCCCGGATGCCGATCTTTTTCACTTTCCCGAAAAGGTTGTTGACCTCAACCGTGTCTCCGGGCAGGATGGGCCGCTCGAATATAAGGATCAGGCCCGAAATGAAGTTGGAAACCACGGTCTGAAGGCCAAACCCGATCCCGAGTCCGAGGGCGCCGGCCATGAGGTTGAATTCGCTGAGGTCTACTTTCAGGTAGGCAAGTGCCACGACCACCCCGAAGGCGATGATGGCATAGCGGAGCACCAGGGAAATGGCTGTCGGGACCCCCTCGGGAAGCCTGAAGAAATGTAGGGGGCCATTTTCATCGCTGATCAGAAAGGAAACCAAACGGGAAGCAAAATAGGAGATAGCCAGGATCAGCATAAACATAAAAACAGACCCCAGCGTGAAGGTGAGGTTGCCCACTGCATAAGGCTCATTCATGACCCCATTGAGGAAATCCATGACATTGCGGAACTCGCCGATTATGTTGAGAAAGCCGATTACGAATAAAAAGATGACAGTGAACCGGAGGATTTGATTAGTGCGTTTTTTGAGGAATTCAAAGTGCACCATATCCGGATTTGCCAACCTGTGGTAGCGCTGGTCCAGCCAACTGATGAAGATGCTTTTGAAAGCGACCAGAAGCGCGTAGGCGATAATGGCAGCAATGCCTGACTGTGTTACGACCCGGAGTGACAGGTCTGCAAGATTGGTGTATCCCAGAATGTTTGAAATGACAGAAACCGCACAAAGGGCATAGGCAAGAGGTAGCAACCGAATCATAAACCTGCCAATTGGGGTCGTCAATTGTTTTAGGGTTTCCGCGTAGGGCCTGAGGAAATAGTAGAGCACGCCTGCCATCAGAAACGCCTCGGCAAGCATATAGATCCTGTAATGATTGGCTTCAAACCATACATAGGTCTTGACGGAATCCAGAATAACAAACAGGATGGAAAAATAAATGAGGCCGCGATACCGCCTTGTGACCTGGTATGCGATCAAAGGAATGGCGAGCAGCAGCAACAAAATGACGAGAAGATCCCCAAGGAACCGCGTTCCCTCGAGCAATTGAAGCCTGCCCACAAAAATCGTGATAAAGGCAACCACCAGAACGGGGAACCGGAACAAAAGGTATGAATCCGATGTTTTGCTACTCGCTTTTTCCTTCCCTATGGATCCTTCCAATTGTCTTCTGAGGTAAATAACAAAGGCACTCAACCCCAGGCAAAATATCAGAAGGAAAAAAAGCTTTTCCTTATGCGTCTGGATCAATTCCGAAACCTGCATATTCGGAGTGGTAAGGGTTTCCGGCCTGCTAACGGCTTCATCGGTGCCAGGTGCGTCCTTAAAACTCACCCAGATGAGCCGGTGCCGCTGGTGCAGGAGGTCATAGGTATCGGATTCCCTTTTGTCATACAGTGTTTGAATGGTCTCAACTACCGATAGCCTCATGCGGCTGATTCTCGTTTGAAGCCGCAGATAGGAGTTGTTATAGTCTTTGGTTTGAGTTTTAATCTCATTTAGCCTTTTTACGGTCTCGCTTATATTGATTAGCAACTCATCGGGCACCTCTTTTTCACGGGCCTCCAGGTAGGTGAGGTCCCATACTTCTGATTCCGAATCGAGAACTTCAACCAGCCGCAGGTTCCGCTCCACATAAGAGGTGATTTCTTTTTCCCAGCCCAAAAGTTGTACCTGGTATTGATCCCAGCGCCTGATCAGGTTATTGATCTTTTGCTGGTTTGGGTTGGAGACCAGGAATTCCCTTGTTTTGGCCTCTTCATCTGCGATCAGCTGTTTGTAGGCATTGTAGAGGGAGTCAATGCGGACCAGCCGGGGGCTCGGGACGATCTTTTTGGAATTCAGGGATATCAGGTTCCTGAGTTCTTCCATTTCTGTCACCAGGCGGTTTATTGCAATCGGTTGTGGCTGTCGAACACTTGTAGAATCCTTTGAAGCTTTGCCCGCTTCCTGAAAAGCAAGTCCGGAAAAGGGAAGCAGCAAGAATACCAGGCATAGGGTAACTGAAGGCACGTGTAAGCTGAAAAGATGCTTCATAAACCATTAATTTGAATTGGCGGGGCCTGTTCGCAGTCAAAAAGCCCAAAAGCTGGCTTCTGAATCCAACCTTAAAAAATACTGCAATACCTCAAAGGTAAACCTTCCCTTTGAATCTTCGGATGAGGTGTTCCGGGAAGTATCTGTAATGAAAGGACAAAAAGCAAAAACGCATCCCGGGGGATGCGTCGTTTTCATCGGATTGGTTTCAGGCCAGCGCTTCTTCCTCGCTGCGTTGCCTGGTCAGCTTCTCCACCAGGTCCGGCACTTTTTCAAAAACTGCGGCAAGGCCACTTGTTTTTCCGGCCTGAAGGAAGGAAATGTGGTCTCCTTTGGTTACCAGGAAACCAATGGGTTCGATCCCCATTCCGGCACCACCACCGGCGCCCTGCCCCTTGCCTTTTTTTAGTTCCGTGCCTTCCCCGCCACCGGATCCGAAGCCCATTCCAACCTTGATAACCGGTACGCAGGTGAATTCACCCAATTCAAAAGCCTTCCCAACTACTGTTTCGGTATTGGCCTCTGATTTCATAAACTCAGTGATTTTTTCCAGAAATTCTTCGAAATGTAATTCCATGATGTTCATTTTTTAAGGTTAACAATTGCTCTAATTATATGGATCGGCCGGTTTACGACCTGCAGTTTAAGACTGTTGTGGCCTGTAAAGTTGATGCCCAGATTCCCCCCGTATTGCCCGATAAGGAAGAAAAGAGGGTACAGCTGTGCGTTGCGTATGGGGTCCCCGGTATCGAGTTCCAGCCGGAAGGCCTTGATCCGGAATGATTGAAGCAGCCGCCACCCCTGGGCCAGGGTTATCCTCCCTTTACCGCCCCTCTTTACCTTTTTGGCCAATTTCTTTTTCGGCAGACCCCGGGAGGCCAGGTCAGAGGGCCGCCAGATAAAATTCAGGAAAAGCACCTTCAGGTGGAGTTTAAGCAATTCTACAGGGTCCTTTTCCACGGATACCCGGGCCAGAAAACCCATGCGCAGACAGTACTGCCCCCGGGAACTGTCGATATTCAATTCCAGGGGCATAAGGAGTAAATAGGCAAGACTCCCGACCAGGACACAAAGAGCGGCCGCCAGAAACATTTCAGCGCGAATTATCAATTACTACAAAGAAATGATATTCAAAGTGTTATGCCTATGACGCCGATCAGGAAGGGGATGAATTTCTGTTAAATTCCGGTAAGGGGTGCAAATGTCCGTAACTTATGACTTCCATCATTTGACCCGGCCCCAGG
>CAZUZE010000222.1:0-4474 GCA_964624565.1 uncultured Robiginitalea sp. | reverse complement strand
CACAAACATCCCCGGTACCGGGTTGGGGCTGCACCTGGTAAAACTCTATACGGAATTGATGGGTGGGGAAATCACATTCGAGAGCTTCCTGGACAAAGGGAGTACCTTTACCCTGCACCTGCCCGTAAAAATTAAGCAACGCTGAAAATGAGGAAGATTCTGATTATCGAGGACAACGCAGATGTACGTGAAAATACCGGAGACCTTCTGGAACTATCGGGATACGAAGTACAAACCTGCCCGGATGGGGCCTCGGGTATTGAAAAAGCCCTTCATTTCCTGCCGGATCTGATCATCTGTGACATCATGATGCCTGGGAAGGATGGGTACGAGGTACTGCAGGCACTGCAGGCCAATTCAAAAACAGCGGGGATCCCCTTTATATTCCTCAGTGCGAAGGCGGACAAATCAGATGTCCGCAGGGGGATGAACCTTGGGGCAGATGACTATCTGACCAAACCCTTCGAAGAGCACGACCTCCTGGAAGCCATTGACTCGCGATTGAAAAGGCACGACTTCCTCCACAGGGAATTCAGCCGGGATTTGGGCGGGTTCAGCGCCTTTATACAGGAGGCCGCTGCCTTTCTGAACCTCGATCACATCGAGCGCACCTATTATTCGAAACAGTACGATAAGAGAGAAATGCTCTTTATGGAAGGGAACGCGGCCAATTTCCTCTACTATATCAAAATGGGCCTGGTCAAGACCTTCAAATCCACGGAAAGCGGGAAGGAATTAATAACAGGCATCTGTCAGGAAGGCGAGTTTGTGGGCCCGCTGTCCCTTCTGAACCCGGGGGGGACCTACCTGGAAACGGCCCTGGTACTGGAAGATTCGGAAATATACAAAATCCCGAAAACCGATTTTATTCACCTGCTGGAGGAAAACAAGGAAGTCTCCAAAAAATTTATCCGCCTTATCTCAAGTGACCTGATCGATGCCCAGGAACAACTCTTGAATCTGGCCTATGCTTCCGTACGCAAAAGACTGGCCCAGATCCTTCTAAAATTGCAAAGGGCCGGACTGATACAGGATGCGACCCATACAGGCATCGATATTGCAAGGGAAGACCTGGCAGCTATGGCCGGAACCGCCACAGAAACCGTTATCCGGGCGCTTTCGGATTTCAAGGATTCGGGGGTTATCCGCCTGGGCAAGGCGCGGCGAATCCTGATCTCAAATCCGGAAGAACTGAGTTCGATTGCGAGTTTCGGTTAATGCTGACTGCTCTGCAGTGGTCGGAGCACCTCCCTTATTTTGCGGAGCCTGTACAGCGACCAGTCGATGGCTGCAATTTTCAAATACGGCTTCACCCCATTGGTCCATGTGGACCGGAGGATTTCTGCAGGACCCTGTGCCAATTGCCCTTTGAGCTGATACAGGCTGAGCTGCCGCTGTATCCGCAGCATTTCCAGCTGGTTGTCTATCTGTTCAAAAGAGGAGAATTTGGTTTCCATGTCTGAAGGGTTAGTCTTTCCAGTACAAATCGGAAAAGGAACGAAGGATCCAGCGGTCTATCCGTTTGCGCAACCCGTAGGCCAGGCCCGCGACCAGCAGGTAAAAGAATCCTGTCAGGACAAAGGCTTTCGGATAGCTTTCGAGCCATTCGCCCAGGGCCAGGGAAGCCCCCAGCGTGAGAAAGGCGAGGCCAAGGACACCCAAAACACCCACGGTTGCCGACTTCGCCATGGAAGTCAGCAACCGCATGAGCGTTTTAAAAACGTGTAGCCTGATATAATCCGTACTCGATTCCATATAGGACTGCACGGATCCCACTACTTTTAAGACCGGTTCCTGTATTGCCGGGTTAGCCATAGCCCCCTATTTTTGGAGTTGGGCGTTTTTTTTGCGAAGGTCCTCGAGTTTGTGCTCCAGTCCGGCGATAATATCATCGGCCTTATAGCTCATCTGACTCAGGGTGTCTTCCAGGCGATTCTCAAAAGCCTCCCGTTTTTCGGCTGCCGTCCTGGTGAGTTCCTCTTTGGCATCTTTGATCCGGTGAACCAGCTCATTGCTGGTTTCAGTGGCTTTTCTCTTAATCATTTTCCGGGTTTTGGAACCTTTATCAGGGGCGTAGAGGATACCAATTCCGGCTCCGATGGCTGCCCCGGCCAATAAGGCAAGTGCTACATTTCCGCTATTAGTTTTCATAGCTTCAGGTTTTAGGGTTACGAATTCATTGAGGCATAAAACTAAAGATTCAACAGGGGCTGCGAAATGACCTGTATCATTTGGCAACTGATATAGATCATTTTTTTTGGCCCAGGGATTTGGGAACTTAATCCCTGTAACCCCTTAAGGTAAGGAATGATGAAAAATCCGCTCCATTACGATCAAAGGCAGGCCGAGTTCCACCGGTTTGTAACCGGGAATTTCGAGCCCCTGAAACGACTCAGGGCAGAAGGCAGGGCAGAAGCTTTTAATGCCTTGCTCCTAAAAGTGCTTCCTGACGTCAGGCGCTATCTGACCAGGGGACTCAGGATTGCACTTGCCAAGGGGGTAATCTCGCACAACAAGTACAAACCGGAAGACCTCTTTGACCAGCTGATCATCGATGTATACGACTCCCTGGAAGAGGTGGGCGATGAGGAACAGTTTCACGCCTGGCTGTTCAAGCGGGCTGAAAAACTGCTGGATGACATGGAAGTGGAAGAAGAATTCGCCTCCTACTTCTACGACAACATAGACGATTACTCCAGGGCGGAAAGCGATCAGATGGAAGAGTCCTTCAGTACGGACGGGGACGGGGACCTGGTCATGCTCGAAGAGCTCGATGACATTTCCTACAAAGACCACGAGTACCTTTTGAAAAATGTCTTCCTGGATGACTCCCATGAAGACATGATGGCCCTGATGGAGCGAAACGACGAGGCAGCGCTGCCCAGGCGCATGATGGAATCTGCCCTCTTCCGGCTCCCCCCTACCATGCGCTCTATATTCGAACTCGCCACGGAACACCTGTTCACCCTGGAAGACATTGCACTGATTAAAGGATTCCCCATTGACAAGGTTGAAAAAATGATGGACCGCGCAAGGGAATTGCTTCAAACCACACTCAAAGAAGAGTTTTTCGATACCTAATTCTATTATCATGAGCACCAAGAAACTCCCCAATACGATGGATTACCTGCTCCCTGAGAGTCTTGAGGGACTTCACCGCGAAAGCGTTGAATGGCTGGAGACCGTGGCTTTCTGGAAAGATGAAAGCCGGTTTTTTGCCTCCCTGCTGAAGGGCCCTGCCGCAGACAGCCCTGATGGAAAGGACCCCTCCGAAATGCTGCGCGACCTGGACCGCCTCCATGAAATGCTTTTTGACTACCTGTCTGATGAAATCCGGGAGCATGAACACCTGTTGAGCCGGATCGAAAAAGGGGAAAGCGGGATTCCGGACGCCAGATACCGGGATACACACCGGTCCTTAAAGGAAAAGATGGCAAGGTTCAACCTGGACTTCAGGAAATTCAAGTCGCTGGTTTTTGGCTATGCCAAAGACTGGAAAGCGCTGGGGATGTCCTGATGCTTCAGGACCCGAGGAAAAGCTGGTAGGTCTGCCTGGCGATCTCGAGTTCCTCATCCGTGGGGATAACCCATACCTGGACCCTGGAAGCGGGGGCGTGGATGGGCCGGTTCCCTTTTGCCGGCGCAGCGTTTAGCGCCTCATCCAGTTGTATCCCGAAAAAATCCATCCCTTCACACACCCTTCGGCGCAGTTCGGCCGAGTGTTCCCCGATCCCGGCAGTAAAGACCAGGGCATCCAGCCCGTTCATCGCTGCGGTATAGGCCCCGATGTATTTGCGGATCCGGTAAGCCACCATATCCAGGGCCAGCTGACAGTCCGTATCCCCGGAAGCCGCCCCTTTCTGTATGTCCCGAAGGTCTGAGAAGCCGGTAAGCCCCAGCAAACCGCTCTCGCGGGTCAGGATCCTGTTGACTTCCTCCCGGGAATACCCGAGGGTCTCCATCATGTAGAACACGATCCCGTGATCGATGTCCCCGCTACGGGTGCCCATGATCAACCCATTGGAGGGTGTAAAACCAAGGCTGTGGTCGACGCTTTTCCCTCCCTGGATGGCTGTGGCACTGCACCCGTTCCCCAGGTGCAGGCTGATCACCCTTGCCTCCCGGCCCACCTTGGGGAGAATTTGTTCGCAGACGTATTTATGGCTGGTCCCGTGGAACCCGTACACCTGAATGCCCGCGGAGGCTGTCAGTTCCCTGGGTAAGGCGTAAAACCGCGCTTTTGACGGGATGGTCCTGTGAAAGGCCGTATCGAAGACGGCTACCTGCAGGGCTTCCGGAAAACAGGCCTCAGCCAGCAGGATTCCCTCCAGGTTCCCCGGGTTGTGCAGGGGGGCCAGGCTGGCGAGCTCCCGGATTTGCGCCTTTACAGCTTCCGTGATGCGGGTGGTGGTGGAAAATTGCGCACCCCCGTGGACGACACGGCGTTCGCCCGCGGCCTGGTCGCCGCGCGGAA
>CAZUZE010000221.1:0-4503 GCA_964624565.1 uncultured Robiginitalea sp. | reverse complement strand
CTCAACCTGCCCCTGCTTAAAGGGGCCTCTATTGTGGGGGTTTTCTGGGGGCAGTTCGCCATGAGCCACCCTGCAGAAAACCTGCAGAACACCAAAGAACTGATGGCCTGGTACGCCCAGGGGAAACTCTCCCCTCACATCCATAAGGCCTATCCCCTTGCGGATGCCCCGGCGGCCATTGAAGCCCTGGGGCAACGGCAGGTGCGGGGGAAGGTAGTGGTCACCATGGACGACGTGGACGCTGAATAAAGGAACCAACTGGAAAAATTTAAAGACTTGATATGAGACTAAAGGACAAAATTGCCATTGTTACCGGAGGGGCCCGGGGCATTGGCCAGGCCATTGCGGAGCTCTTTGCCCGGGAAGGCGCCACGGTGATCATCATGGACCTCCTGCCGGAGGGGCAGGAGGTGGCCAAGGCGATCCGGGCCTCTGGCGGGAAGGCTGAATTCCATGCGGTTTCGGTGACGGACAAAACGGCCGTGGAGGCGCTTTTCAGCCAGGTCAATGACACGTACGGGAAAATCGACATCCTGATCAACAATGCCGGCATCACCCGGGACCGCACCCTTGAAAAAATGAGCGAAGCCGAATGGGATGCCGTGGTGGAAGTGAACCTGAAGGGGGTCTTTATCTGCACCCAGGCGGTGGTCCCCTATATGAAGGAAAAGAAATACGGCCGCATCGTCAGCGCGGCCTCCAATGTGGGCCTTAGGGGGAACTTCGGGCAGACGAACTACGCGGCTACCAAGGCCGGGGTGATCGCCATGTCCAAGACCTGGACCATGGAACTCGGCAAGTACGGGATTACGGCCAACGCCGTGGCCCCGGGCTTCACCATGACGGAAATGGTCCAGAAGATCCCCGAGGCCCATTTTGACGCCATCAAAAAAGCCATCCCCCTGGGGACGGTAGCCCAGCCGATTGACATCGCCTACGGTTACCTGTACCTCGCCTCTGACGAGGCGCGGTTCGTCTCCGGCATCTGCCTCACCATCGACGGGGGGACCTCACGATAACCAAACGCCATGGCCAAACTCGTACTACCCGATTTCAGGGCATTCAAAGCCCTCGAGGGAGAAACCCTCCCGGCAGGGGACTGGACGCCCGTGACCCAGGAAATGATCGACGACTTCGCCAGGGCCACCGGGGACCACCAGTGGATCCATACCGATGTGGAGAAGGCCCGGAAACACTCCCCTTTTAAAACCACCATTGCCCATGGCTTCCTTTCGGTCTCCCTCCTTTCGAAGTTGCTGGGGGACCTGTTGGTCGTCCGGTCGGTGGCCATGGGGGTGAATTACGGCCTGAACAAGGTACGCTTCCCGAGCCCGGTGCCTTCCGGGAGCCGGGTGCGCCTATTGGTAAAAGTCGCCTCGATAGAACCCTACGGGAAGAACGGGCTGAAAATCACCTGGGACTGCACCCTGGAGCTGGAAGACAGCCCGAAACCCGCTTGTGTGGCCGAGTTTGTAAGCCTGATGTTTGAATAGGGTATCGCCGGAATTCCATTTAATCGTATCTTAAGGACCACCACTAAGCAAATCCGACATGACACGACTCTTCGACCTTTTGCAGTACCAGAGTGAAACATTCTCACTTGAAAAAGCCGTCAATACACGGGACGCCTCCGGGCAGTGGGTCTCCTATAGCTCACAGCAAGTACAGGAAGCCGCCGAACAGGCCGCCGCCGGCCTTTTGAAGCTGGGGCTCAGAGCCGGGGACAAGGTCGCCCTTGTCGCCTACAAGAACCGGCCCGAATGGCTGATCATGGATTTCGCCATACAGATGGCCGGGCTGATCAGCATCCCCCTGTACCCTACCATCAGCACGGGGGAATACGAATACATCCTCAATGAAGCCGAAGTAAAACTGGCCTTTTGCGGGGGCCTCGACCTTTACGACAAGCTCGCTGCCGCCCAGAAAAACACCCCCTCCCTTGAGAAGATCTACACCTTCGACCCCCGGGAGGACCGTCCCTTCTGGAAGGACATCTTCCACCCTGAAGGGGTAGCGTCCCTGGGGCCCATACGGGATGCCATCAAGGGTTCGGACCTGGTCACCATCATCTATACCTCCGGGACCACGGGAAACCCGAAAGGGGTGATGCTGACCCATGCCAACATCATGTTTGTGGTCATGGAAACGTCCAACCTGTTAAAGACAGAGGCAGGGGAAAAGGTGCTCAGCTTCCTGCCGATGTGCCACATTTACGAACGGGCGGTTTCCTATGTTTACTACTACAAGGGCGTCTCGGTATACTACTGCGGCACGGATAACCTAAGCGGGCCCGATGGCGACCTTGCGACCGTGAAGCCCGTGGCCTTTACCACGGTGCCCCGCCTGCTCGAGAAAATTTACGAGGCGATCTACAACAAGGGGCTGGCCCTGGAGGGCGCGAAGCGGAATTTGTTCTTCTGGGCCCTCAGCCTGACGGATGACTACGCCCCGGAACGGAAGCTATCCTTTGTGGACGGCCTGAAATGGAAGGTGGCCGACCGGCTCATTTTCAGCAAATGGCGCGCAGCCCTCGGCGGGAATGTGCGCATGATCGTCACAGGGGCTGCCCCCTGCCCGGTAAAAATACTGCGCGTGTTCTGCGGGGCGGGCATCAACATCAAGGAGGCCTATGGGCTTACCGAGACTTCGCCCACCCTGACCGGAAACCGGATGGAGCCCGACGGCACCATGCTGGGGACCGTAGGGTATGCCGTGGATGGGGTGGAACTGCGTATCGACACCTCCGCAGGGGAATACGGGGAAGGGGAAGGGGAGATCCTCGCCCACGGCCCGAACGTCATGCTGGGCTACTACAAGAAGCCCGAAGCCACGGCCGAAGTCTTCCGGGAAATCGACGGGAAAACCTGGTTTTGCACAGGGGATATCGGCAAATTCATCCCCGGAAAGGGCGGCAGGCAATTCCTTAAGATCACCGACCGCAAAAAGGAGCTGCTGAAGACTTCGGGGGGAAAATACGTCGCCCCCGCCCCTATTGAGAACCGGTTCCGGGAAGATTTCCTGGTAGCGCAGATCATGGTGGTCGGGGAGAAGCAGAAGTTCGTTTCCGCCCTGATCGTGCCGGCCGAAGAAGCCCTCAAAAACTGGTGCGAGCACAAGGGGGTGGAATGGACCACCCTGCCCGAGATGATCACCCACAAAAAGGTGATTTCAAAATACCAGAAGATCGTGGACCGGCTCAACCCGGAATTCTCCCACATCGAACAGATCAAGAAATTCAAACTTGTGCCCGACCCCTGGCTGCCGGTTCACGAGGACCAGTCCGAAGGCGAACTCACCCCGACCCTGAAGCTGAAAAGGCGGGTGATCCGCAAAAAATTCGAAAAGGAAATTGCCGAGATCTACGCCTGAGAAACTGGGTTCTTCCCCCCGGGGGGTTACTTCCCTTTTCCGGGGCTGGAATCCTCATCGTGGGTACAGCTCATATGGGCATCATTGGCCGCATACACGGCGGCAGTGGCAGACCTATGGGCTTCCCGGGCGGCGTTGAGGGCCTTTCGCATATAGTACTGGACATCCCCCAGCTTCCGGGCTGAAGAAGCTTTCTTCGCGTTGCTCATGGCGACATCCGCAAAATCCCGGGCGTCGATGGCGCGGCTCTCCGCTTCTATGGCATGGGTGATCACCTGGTCGATGCCACAGACCTCTGCGTAGTACTGGGCATCAGAAGCCAGGGAGACGGCCTCATGGGCCGCTGCCTGGGCTTCGCCGGCAAAGACCTTTGCGGTCCTGACATTTGCGCTTGCCAGGGAGAAGGTGTCGGCGTACCCGGCGACCTCGGCATACGTGCGCAGGCTGTCTGAATTTATACTTACTACTTCGGCATACTGGGCCAATTCGGAAATCTCGCTCTTGAAGAGCTCGCACTGGGCAGAAACGAGGGCTGGAAAAAGAAAAAGAGCCCCTGCAGCCCTGAATGTGTTTTTAAGCAATGAAAGATCTTTCATAGGAATACTGACTTATTTTGACTGCCTTACAACGCATAGAATGCCGTTTCATTTTACGAACCGGGTAAAAAGCCCAAAAACAGGACAAACGGATTCGTCGTGCTGCACGAAAAAAAGGTCGTTCGGGAGCGGGCCGGGTCCGGATTACCGCTCCTTTTCTCAATGCTACCCGGACTTCTGCATACTGTTCAGTGCAATAAAAAGGCTTCCCCGGGAATGCGGCAGCGGCCAGGGGGCATCCCAAGGATCCCTGGCACTTCCCCCATGCAGGAATTTCAACCCCCACACCTCCTTTGAATGAAAGGGCCTGGCGCGGGGGCATTGTTCAGAAAAACCTGGGCGATTTTATCCTGAGGTTTTGAGGGAACCAGTCGTACCGGAGGAAAATTTCGTGGGAGCCCGAATTATAGGCGTTCAGTTCACTGACATTGTAATCGTAGGCGTACCCGATGTTAAAGCGCGGGCCTATCTGGAAGCCGGCCAAGGCACTGACCGAATCATCCCATCGGTAGTTCAGCCCCAGGGAAAACTTCTCCCT
>CAZUZE010000220.1:0-4511 GCA_964624565.1 uncultured Robiginitalea sp. | reverse complement strand
GGAGGCGGGGCCTGTTTCCAGCCGGCATCCCCAAAGGACTGTGATAAGCAGGAATGCCGCCAGTGGGCCAAAGGGCTGGTGCCCCAACCGGGTTCCGGTCTTGGAGGCGCCCCCTTTCATCTATTGCTGGTTCTGGATAAAATCGTCCACAAGGGGTTTGGCTTTTTCCAGGTCCGAAGCGTGGACCTTCAGGCGTATCGTATTAAGCGCACCTGCTCCAAAGCCGGCCGAAATACCCGATGGGTATTCATTCTGGACGATTCCCTGGATCCCGGCATCCTCCAGCAACCCCTTCAGCAGGATCACCCGGACTTCGGAGCCCGAATACACGGTCACGAAGCCCTCAGATTTTTCATTTGTCTCCATATCCCTAAAGATAGGGAATGAAACGGGAATAACCCCGGAAACGGGTCAGGCTTTGTACACCATGGCATTGATGTTCATCCCGGCGCCGACCGAGGCAAAAACAACAATGTCCCCCGGGTTGATCTCATGCCCGGGCAATTCGCCCCGGGTAATCAGGTCAAGCAGGGTGGGGATCGTGGCCACTGAGGAGTTTCCCAGCCAGCTGATGGTCATCGGCATGACATCCTTCGGGGGAGGCCCGGCCCCGTAGAGCTTGTAGAGCCGGTCCAGGATGGCATCATCCATTTTTCCATTGGCCTGGTGGATGAGCAGCTTTTTAACCGACCCGATTGGGGTATTGCTTTTCTCCAGGCAGGATTTTATCGCCTGGGGCACGTGTTCGAGGGCATACTGGTAGAGTTTCCGGCCGTGCATCTTCAGATACCGGCCCGATTCGCACCCGTCCCCTTTCTTATAGGATTTTCCCATATACAGCATCTGGGAATAGACCCGGGTATCCGAACGGGTCTTGTGCGTGAGCACCCCGCGGCGCTCCCCTTCTTCCCTGGCTTCGAGGACCACGGCCCCTGCACCGTCGGAATAGATCATGCCGTCACGGTCGTGGGGGTCAAAAATCCGGGAGAGGGTTTCGGCCCCGATCACAAGTACCTTTTTCGCATCCCCGGAACGGATGAAGTAATTCGCCTGGATCAGGGATTCCAGCCAGCCCGGGCAACCGAAGATCATGTCGTAGGCGACGGTCTCGGGATTCTCGATCTGCAACTGGTATTTTACGCGCGCCGCCAGGCTGGGGACCATGTCCGTTTGCGTATCCCCATGGTGCAGGTCCCCGAAATTATGGGCCACGATGATGAAGTCGAGGGTTTCTTTATCGATCCCGGAAGCTTCAATGGCCCGCTCGGCGGCCCTGAAAGCCATGGTTGAGGTCAACATTGTCTTTTGGGCAAAACGCCTTTCGGAAATCGTGGTGATCTCCAGGAATTTGTCGATGATCTCCCGGTTTGATTTTTCCAGTTTTACCCCGCTGGTGTCGTAAAACTCCGCCGAGAGGAAATCCTCGTTGGGCACGCGGCGTTTTGGGATATAGCTGCCGGTACCGGTAATCACGCTGTTCAGGGTGGTGCTCATTCAGAAGTGTTCAATGTCTTGTTTCAGGCCTGCGGATCCCAATGGTGTGTTTGGTTCCGTGTCGGGCGAGAAAGAAAAAAGCATGCCGATGGATGACAAAGGGACAACAAGGAAAATCAGGGGACTTTTAAAATTTTGACAAAAGTAGCGGAATTTCCCCTGGGGGTTGCATTTGCCTGCTGGAATGTGGGATGTTCAAAACGAAGGGAACAGGGGCCACAGGGGGCCGCACCGCCGGATAGGGGCATCGAATCCCTTATATGCAAGCCGTGTTTCCTACTCTTTGACAAACACCATGCAGTGCTGCCTCGGCAGGTTCGCGAGGTTTTCCTTAAGCCTGAACCCTGCTGCCTTCATTTCTTTTACAGCCTGGTTTTCAGTCATTTTATGCAGCTTTTTTATAGGGATGCTTTCATCTTCCCCCCTGTATTCGACCAGGAATACTTCCCCTGCAGGACGCAGGGCTGCCTTGATGGAGGCCATCATTTCTGCAGGGTAACTGAATTCGTGGTAGACATCTACAAGTAGAACTTTATCTACGGAGTCCTCCTCTAAATTGACCTGCTGTTCTTCCGCGGTCACCAGCACGATGTTTTCAACCCCTTCAGCCTTTTTACGGCGCTGAATCACCTCGAGCATTTCGGGCTGGATATCCACTGCATAGATGGTCCCCCTGTTTGCCAGGGGGGCCATACGGAAAACATGGTACCCGGAACCGGCACCGATATCGGCGATCCGGTCCTCGGGCCGGATATCCAGGTTTTTGAGTAAAACCGAGGTCTTTTCCTCGGCCTCCCGCTGGGGCCGCTCCAGCCACCCCATGCCCTGGTACCCCATGACATAGGCAATTTCACGTCCCATATACCATTTTCCAATGCCATTGGGATCCCCTTTCTTATAGGTGTACACGCCTTGGGGACCATCCTGTCCGGTGGCCGGGGGAGCACATAAAAGGCAAATCGCCAAAAGCAAAAAACTTCCAAATTTTACAAAGCATTTCCCTTCGAATGCCGTTTTGAGTAGTTGCACGTTCATAGTTTTTCCCTCAAAAAAGGGGTTCCTGGTAAAAGGTATAAAAATAGCCGGAGGATTTCCGGAATCCGGGCCCAGAGGCCCTTTTCTTTCGATAAGCAACCGGCATCCGCTACAGTTCAGGCATGCGATTCCGGCCGTGGGACCCAATGGGGCTGCCAAACCTGCTGAAAGCCCCTTTGGGGGGCATATGATCCGGGACACCGTAGGCTGCCACAAACTGTCCGGGCATTTCGTCCCGCGATTCCCCCAGGTTTTGCCTCAGGTCGATTTCGATACCCCTTGAAATGGTGGAAATGGGAACGTCGTTGGAAGTCCCCTCAAACGGATTTTCCCCGGTACGCCCGATGCGTTCCATCGTATGGAATATCCAGGCGACCGCCGTGTAGATCGGGATGGAGAAGCAGATAAAATACGTCCCCAGGAGGGGGTATGCCGAAGCGATGTCCCGGCCGATTTCCGCGAATTGCGGCACCAGGGCCAGGGGCAGGAGCATCAGCAGGAGCCACATGAAATACTGGTTCAGGGAGGCGTACTGCCTGGGGTAGGGGAAATTTTTGATACGTTCGGTCTGTCCCTGAAGGGTAAAGAGTTCCTGAATAACCCCTTCGAGCTCCAGAAAGGAGAATTCCCAAAGCAGCCCCTGCTCCTTTAAAGCCCTCAGGTGGTGGGACTGAAGGTAGAGGAGGGCGGTTTGTTTGTTGTCTTTTGCCATGGTATATTCAAAATCAGAGGCTGAAAGGTACGGCTTCAGGTCTTCCTCCAGGGTGGCCAGTTCCTCCGGGGAGCGGATACCCCACTCCCGGTTTGTGCGGTGCCTGCTGGTAGTCTCCCAGTTTCTCGGGCTTCGCATGGCATGCCTCAAGGCGGTCATCCATGCGATATGCCGGTAGGTCAGGGTCTGCACCGCACTTTTTACCTCCTCATCTCCTGCGTTTTCGCGGGCGTGCTCCGCTGTGATCATGTCCTGTACAAAAACCCCGAAGGTCCTCGAGGTGTTCACAATCCCTCCCCAGATCTTCCTGGCTTCCCATATCCGCCCATAGACCGCGTTGTTCTGGAAGCCAATGACGAAGGAAACGGCGGTTCCGATCAGGGCAATCGGAGTCCAGGGGACCTGCAGCCACTCAAGGTCGAGAAAAAAATAGGCGGTAACCCAGAGCGTGATGAGGATTATAAAAAAAAGCGTTTCGTAACGGGTCCATTTGACCATGTCCCCTATTCGATAAATTCTGCCGGTATACATAACTGGTGGTTCTGGAAGGTGATTGGTTTGGTCTTTTTTGAGTTGTCAGAGGCAGGCCTGAGCCGTTCAGGCACCGTTTCTTATAGCCCCGTCGCGCCGGCCTCAATTTAGAGATATTTTCCCGAATGCCGCCTGAAACCCGATGCCATTCTGTTCGGATGGCCGATCAGGTGGGTCAGGTGTTCCTCAGGGCCTCCAGGTCGTCCAGGAAAAAGCAATCAGGGTGCCTGGTAAGCCCCGAGCTTTCATAGAAGGAAACCGCGCCGGGGGCCGAAATCAGCAGGAGTTTCGCCTGCGGGGCCTGCAACTTGGTTTGGCGTATCAGTTCCCGTCCAATGCCGAGGCCCTGATATTGCCTGTCTACCGCCAGGTCGGACAAATAGGTGCAATAGACGAAATCAGTCACCGATCGCGCAATCCCAACCAGACGCCCCTCATCGCGGGCCGTCAGGACCAGGTTGGCATTTTCGAGCATCTGACCCAGGCGTTCTGTGTCGGCGATGGGCCTTCTGGCCCCGAGGCCGGATCGTTCCAGCAGGTCACGGAACGCCCCCACGGGGACGTTTTTTTCCAGTTGGTAGGTTATCATTCCCTGAAGTTTACAAAATCGAAATATAGGCAATGAACGGGAATGTTCTGCAGGGCGGGCCGGATCCTGTGGGCGGCCGCAGGTCCATTAATATCAATTTGGAAATATTGAATAAATTAGTTTATTTTGTAAACTAAATAAACGTTATGG
>CAZUZE010000219.1:0-4544 GCA_964624565.1 uncultured Robiginitalea sp. | reverse complement strand
GGATTACGGAGTGGAGGAAAATCGCGGGCTGGGTGACTTTGGTCTCCTTGAGGTCCTCTGCGGAACCTTCGAACATAACATCTGTTATGGAAAAGCCAAGGATCTCATTTGCCTTTTCAAAGAGTTCCTGGGCCCGTGGGTACTTTTCATAGAGGTCTTTTCCCATTCCGCTGAACTGCGCCCCCTGGCCAGGGAAGATATATGCCTTCATAAAAGTCGCTTTCTTATCCGGCAAATGTACTAAATCCCCTACTTTTATCTTTGCTTCCCTTAGGGATTCGGTCGGATTGGGATAGGGGACATGGCCCAGGGGACGTAAATTGATCTGACGTCGATTCTGGGTCAGTGCCCGGGGTGCCCCCCCAAACGCAAGTTACCTGCTTCCCCTGCAAAACCCCTTCCATTGCAGGGGTAAATCCGCGAAAGGCCCCTAAAACCAATGGCGGGATGGCGCTGCCATCATTTGTCCTGGAGCAGTTGTTTGTACTTGCCTTTCGACTTGCGGATGCGAACCGCCACTACCTTGTATTCCGGGCACATGGCCTCCGAATCATGTACGTCACTGGTGATGTTGTTCACCATGATATCCGGGAAGTGGAAAGTAGTGCTCAACACCCCCTGCTTTACCTCGTCGGTGATGCGCGCCTTGACGTCCACCTTGCCCCTGGGGGACTCGAGGCATACAAAATCGCCTTCTTCGATGCCGTTTTCCGCGGCATCTCGGGGGTGGATCATCAGATAGTCGCTGCCCAGGATCTGCTCGTTTGCCGTCCGCCGCGTCATGGCACCGCAATTGTAATGCTCCAGTTCCCGGTTGGTGGTAAGGATGTAGGGATACTCCTTCCCGTGGTCCCGGATCTCCTGGGATTCCTCCCAGGAGTGGAATTCGAAATACCCGAGGCCCCGCTTGAACTCCTGCTCATGGAGGATTTTGGTATCCGTGCCGTCCGGGCGCACCGGCCATTGCAACCCGTTCTTCCCGAGGCGTTCCCAGCGGATCCCGGCGAAAAAAGGCACGATCCCCGAGATTTCCTCCAGCATCCCCTCCGGGGTATAGTCGGGCTGGGGGTACCCCATCCGGTTCATGAGTTCCACGATAATCTGCCCGTCCGGCTTGCTCCCGGGAATCGGCTCCACCACCTGACGGACCGCCTGCACGCGGCGCTCCCCGTTCGTAAAGGTCCCGCTCTTTTCCAGAAAGGAAGCCCCCGGCAAAATGACATCGGCGTACTTGGCTGTTTCGGTCATAAAGAGCTCCTGCACAATGACCAGCTCGGTGGCCTCCAGGGCCCGAATGACCTTTTGGGTGTTTGGATCCGTCTGCACCACATCCTCCCCGATGATCCAAAGGGACTTGAGCTTCCCCTCCAGGGCGGCCTGGAACATCTCCGGGATCTTATATCCGATGTTCATCGGCAACTCGCTGCCGTAGAATTCGTTATACCGCTTGTTGATTTCCGGGTTGGTCACGTCGAGGTACCCGGCTCCCTGATGGGGTTGCACCCCCATGTCCGCACTTCCCTGAACGTTGTTCTGCCCGCGCAATGGGTTTACCCCAACCCCCCTGCGCCCGATATTGCCGGTGAGCATCGCCAGGTCGGCGATTTGCATCACTGTAAAGGTCCCCTGGGAGTGTTCCGTCACTCCGAGCCCGTGGAACGACATCGCATTCGGGGCCTCGGCATATGCAATGGCCGCTGCGCGGACCGCTTCCCGGGGCACGCCGGTCACCGCCTCTAACTTGTTGAGGTCTATTGAAAGAAGTTCTTCGATAAAATCCGAATACCCTTCAGTGCGCCGGTCGATGAAGTCCGTATCGACCAGCCCTTCCTGGACGATGTAATACATCATCATGTTCAAGAGGGCCACGTTGGTTCCCGGGCGCAGGGCGAGGTGATGGGTCGCATACCGGGCCAGTTCGGTCCTCCGGGGGTCGATGACGATGGTCACGTTGTCGGACTTCATGGCAAACTGTTTGAGCTTGGCCCCGGTTACCGGGTGGGCATCCGTCGGGTTGGCCCCGATGACCAGGATGCAGTTTGTGTACTTGAGATCTTCGATGGAATTGGTGGCCGCCCCGGTCCCAAAAGTGCGCTGCATGCCCAAAGCCGTGGGCGAATGGCAAACACGGGCACATCCGTCGATGTTGTTGGTCTGGATTACGGCCCGGTAGAATTTCTGCATGAGGTAATTCTCCTCATTCGTGCATCGGGAAGACGAGATCCCCGCCATACTGTCCGGGCCAAAGGTTTCCTTGTAATACCTGAACTTTTCCGTGATGTGGTCGTACACCTCATCCCAGGAGACCTTCTCAAAAACCCCGTTGCGTTTGATCATGGGGGAGTCCAGGCGCTCCGGGTGGTTGTAAAACTTAAAGGCGAACCGGCCCTTGAGGCAGGTATGCCCCTGGTTGACCTCGGCGTCATAGGGAGCCGTAATCGCGAGGATTTCCCCGTTTGTGGTTGCGATATCGAGGTTGCACCCCACCCCGCAGTAGGTGCAAACCGTCCGTGTCGTTTCGGTGGCCTGCACGGATTTCGACTGGAAAATATCTGAAATTGCAGAGGTGGGACAGGCCTGGGAGCAGGCGCCGCAACTCACGCAGTCAGATTCCATAAAGCTCTGGTCAAGGCCCTTTACAATATGGGCATCAAAGCCCCGCCCGGCCATACTGAGCACGAATTCCCCCTGTACCTCGTCACAGGCCCGCACGCAGCGATAGCAGTTGATGCACTTGCTCAGGTCCGAGGTCATGTACGGATGGCTCAGGTCCTTCTCCCGGTTCAGGTGGTTAGCGCCTTCCGGGTAGCGGACGCTGCGGATGCCCACCTGGGCCGCGACAGACTGCAATTCGCAGTTTCCGTTCACCTCGCAGGTCAGGCAGTCCAGCGGATGGTCCGTGAGAACGAGTTCCACGATATTCTTCCGGAGCTTTTGTATGGCGGGGGTACTGGTATAAATATGCTGGCCCTCGGCCACGGGGGTATGGCAGGAAGCCATGGTTTTCAAAGGGCCACCGGGTTCCTGGGCAACGGCAACGCTGCACACCCGGCAGGCCCCGAAGGGATCCAGGTTTGGCGCATCGCAAAGGGTGGGGACCAGGGCAGACCCGGCCTCCCTCCTGATAAAGGAAAGCAGGGTTTCGCCCGGGTGGATGGGATACGGGGCATCATTTATAAAGGCTGTCTTCATGGCTTGCGCTTAATTGAAATAGGCTTTTAATTCTGCATCGAAATACTGCAATATATTGCGTACCGGCAGGGGGATCCCCCCCCCGTGGGCGCATAGGGACCCCTCCTTGAGGGTCGTCAGCAGATCGTCAAACAGTTCCCTGTCGATGCGGTAGGCACCTTCAATGGCCTGTGTAGCCATTTCGTGGCCCCTTTTGGTCCCCAGCCGGCAGGGAAAACACTTCCCGCAGCTCTCATAGGCCGCAAAATCAAACAGGTGTTGTATGTAGCGGATCATCGGATAGTCCTCAGGGATGCTGACCACCGAGGCATGTCCGAGCAAAAACCCGGCTGAGGCGAAGGATTCGAAATCGAGGCTCAGGTTCCCGAGCTGCGCTACCGGGACCACCCCACCCAGGGGCCCTCCGATCTGCAGGGCCTTCACGGGGGAACGGAACCCGCCCCCCATTTCCTCCACGACGCGGCGCATGGGGGTGCCCATGACCACCTCGTAGACCCCCGGGCGGTTGAAATAACTGTCGAGGCAGACCAGCTTGGTCCCTGAGGACCGCTCCGTGCCGATCCCCTTCCACGCGCTGCT
The DNA here is from genome assembly GCA_964624565.1 of uncultured Robiginitalea sp. GTDB lineage: Bacteria > Bacteroidota > Bacteroidia > Flavobacteriales > Flavobacteriaceae > Robiginitalea. The sequence continues at coordinate 773 of CAZUZE010000219.1, read as the reverse complement.
TCCTTCACTGATAATAAAGTGGAGGGCGGCAAGGGTCTCCACGTTGTTGACCACGGTGGGTTTGTTGAACAATCCCCTTTGGGCCGGGTAGGGAGGGCGCACCCGGACTTCGGGGCGCTGGCCTTCTATGGAATTGATCAGGGCGGTTTCCTCCCCGCAGATATAGGAGCCCTGTGCCCGTATGATCTTAAACTCAAAATCAAACCCGCTCCCCTGAATATCCTTTCCGGCCAGGCCTGCAGCAGAGAGTTCGTCCAGCGCCTTTTGAACCCGGGCCACGGCCTCAGGGTACTCCGCGCGGATATACAGGATGCCGTGATGCGCGCCGGTGACAAAACCGCTTAGGAGCATGCCGAACAAAACCGAATGGGGCTGTTGTTCCAGCAGGTAGCGGTCCGAATAGGCGCCCGGGTCCCCTTCATCTGCATTGCAGATAATAAATTTGACTGGGCTTACCGCCTTGCGGCAGAACTCGAGTTTCAGCCCCATCGGAAAACCTGCCCCACCCCTGCCCCGGAGGTTTGAGGCCTTAATTTCTTCCAGGACCGCTTCGGGGTCCGACCGTAGCACCTCCTTCCAGGGGGCATAAAATGCCTCCATGCCCGGAAATGGGCGCGTCAGGATGGCCTGCTCCCCGGCCTGCACAGCTATGCGTGAAAATACGAACACCAATGCCACAAATAGAACGAATGCCACGAACGATTCTGATTATTGATTCGAACCATTCGTGACATTCGTGTTCTCTTGCCTTACTCGCCGGCGTATTCGTTGCC
>CAZUZE010000218.1:0-4550 GCA_964624565.1 uncultured Robiginitalea sp. | reverse complement strand
AAAATCACCCATGGGAAGGAGGGCCCGGTGGTTATCCAGTTCAGCCATGCCAGAAAGGGAATGACGATACAGTAGGAAAACAGCCCGGCGAAAAACTCCTTTATCGCCTGCACGCGCTGCCTGGCGCGCAAATAGTAGTCGTGTTGGTTTTGTGTGTTCATGGCTATTGCTTTTGTTTACCCCAAAATTCCCGCTTTACAGGAACCTCTCAAAAATTGGGGTGCCGAATTGAAGGATTTTCCGACTGAATCGTATGCCAGGGGTCAGAAATCCTCCTTTTCCATGAGTTCCCTGATCTTGCGCTCCTCCCAGCGCTTTCCCCATAAGGGGTTGTACCCATAAGCCTCCATCCCGTGCATCAGGAGCCCGAAACCCCAGCCCATCGCCGGGAAAATCACCCATGGGATCCCGAATCCCGTAGTCCGCCAGTTGAGCCATGCCAGGGTGGGAATCACCAGCAGGTAGGCCCCCACGTTTCCGTAGAAGCTCTTGAGGGCCTCTACTTTTTCCCGGGCCTTCACATAGCGTTTGTCTTCGATGAATTCCTCCTGGGAAGGGTACCGGGAGACCTGGCGGCTCAGTATGGGGACGGCCACGCGGAACTGGGTTTCGTCCTTTTCGATTTTCAATTGGCGCTCCGTAAGGAGGGAATACCGCTGAAGGATGTTCTGCAGCCCCACCCCGCTGGATTTGGAGATCACCTGCTTTTCCTGGAGGTTGTTGGCCACCACCACGTAGCCGGAATCCTCGCTTACCCTTATATGCAATGGCCTTTCGGGGGTAACCACATTGTGTTTGACCGCGTTCTCCAGCAGTAATTGCAGGGAAAGGGGTACGATCCTCGCCCCGGGGTCGGAACTGTGTTCCGGGATTTCGAAATGGATCCCTTCCTCGAATCGCATTTTGAGCAACCGCACGTAGGTCCGTGCGAAGGCAAACTCCTCATCGACGCTCACCAGTTCCTTGTTTTTCTGCTCGAGGACATAGCGGTAGACCTTTGAGAGCGCGGTGGTAAACCGCTGGGCCTGCTGGGGGTCCTCCTCGATAAGGCTGGTCAGTACATTGAGGCTGTTGAACAGGAAGTGGGGATCCAGCTGGTTTTTAAGGGCATCGAACTGGGCGGAGGCCGTACCGGCGATAATCTTCTGTTGTTTGACCTTTGTCTCCTGCCTGTGCTTGTAATAGAAAACCGCATAAAAAATGCCCGATATAAAAACAGCCAGAATCAGCGTATTGAGGTAATACTCCATGGACTCCCCTTTAATGAATTCCGAAAAGCCGTTTCCGCCAAAACCGGCACTGATGATGAACCGGGCCAGGAAAATAGCCGCCAGGGAGACAGCAATATTTCCTAAAACGCTCAATACAAGGTGTTTCCCCCGGAAGAGTTCAAGGCCAAATCGCTTCAGCAAGTAGGAGATCAGCAGGGCATTGGCCAGGTAGATCAACCAGGAAAATATCATGTGGTCCCGGAAGTATCTCCAGAAAGAGGCATTGACCTGGAAGCTGCCGCCGTTGAAGAAATAGATCGCCTGGAAGACGATAAACAGCAGCAGGCCGATCAGGGTGGCATTGGCAAAGTGCCTGAAAACTGATTTCATCATATCGATCCTCTCATCTGATAAAAATAGGGAAAACTCCTCAGCTGCAAAGGCCCTGCAGGACCATCTGCGACCAATCCGCCCTGTTCCAAAATTAACGCCCTGACCGCTGACCGCTGAGGTTTTCTTTCCGAAATGACGGAATTCCAATCTGAATTGTATTTTTAGCGGACCCAACCCGCGCACTATGTACATACCGGACGCTTACCGAAATGAAGATCCCGGTCAAATCCGAAAGTTCCTGGCAGAAAATGCCTTCGGCATCCTGGTCAGCACGGGCCCCGACGGCCCGATGGCGACGCATTTGCCCCTGGAACTGGCCGGCCGGGAAGGTGAGGACATCCTCCTCCGGGGGCATTTTGCCAGGGCAAATCCACAATGGCGCCACATTGGGGAGGCAGAAGAGGTCCTCTGTATTTTCCAGGGGGCGCACTCCTATGTATCCTCCTCCTGGTACCGGGAAGAGGAAGTCCCCACCTGGAACTATATGGCGGTCCACCTGAGGGGCACCTACCGAAAGCAGACCACAGAAGAACTCTGGGAGGCGTTGCACGCCATGGTGGACAAATACGAGGCAAATTCGGATGAGCCCGTATCCCTTCGGGAAATGTCCCGGCACACCCTGGCCCAGGTCCGGGGCATCGTCGGGTTTGAGATCCGGGTCACCCGCCTGGATGCCGCTTTTAAACTCTCCCAGGGAAGGGAACAGGACCATCCGAGGATCATAGAAGAACTCGCCAGGCGCGGAGGACAGTCTGCGGACATTGCAAGCGCAATGAAACAAAATTCAAAGACTTGACCCGGGCCGATCTTATTCCTACTTTTAAGGAGAACTGATACCCATGCTCAACAGTAAATTCTGGCAGGCTTTCTTTGCGCTGGCCCCCTTTATTTCATTGGTCCTGATCGTTATTGGCTACGGGGTTTTCCTCTTTGCCCTGCTCGGGACGATATCAGAAGGCGGGGACAAACCGGACCCGATTGCATTTTTCGGGGGGATCATTACTTTTGGTGCCATCGTCTTTGTGGTAACCCTCCTCTCCCTGGCCAGCCTGGTCTATTACATTGTGCATGCCGCCTTTAATGAGAACCTGAAGGGGGACCACCTTCTCATCCTCTGGATCCTCCTTTTTATCTTTGCCTCCGGGTTGGGGCAATTTATCTACTGGATCGTGGAGATCGTCAATAAACCGCAAATAATCCCTGAAAACAACTCCTGAATATGGCATCGAGAAGAACCTTCATCAAGCAATCCGCACTCGGGGGCCTCGCCCTCGCCCTGCCAATCCCCGCCCATATGACGGCTGCCTTGCCGGCTTTGCCGGAAATGATCACCGGCCCCAGGATATCGCTGGCCCAATGGTCCCTGCACCGCGCCATTGAGGACGGGGGGCTCAAGGCGGTTGATTTTCCAATGGTCGCCAAAAAAGAGTTTGGGATATCCGCGGTGGAATATGTCAGTTCATTCTACACAGCCGAACGCCAGAACACCTCGTTTTGGGAAGCCCTAAAAAGGTCTACGGATGCTGAGGGTATTGAAAACCTGTTGATCATGGTCGACGGGGAGGGCGAACTGGGGGCTGCAAAAAAACAAGACCGGACCCGGGCCGTGGAGCAGCACCGCCCCTGGATTGAAGCGGCCCGGAGGCTGGGATGTTTCGCCATCCGGGTAAATGCCTTTGGCAAAGGCGATCGAATTGCTTTGAGGGAAGCGCTTATCGATGGTTTGGGCAGCCTGTCAGAAGCGGGTTCTGAGTCCAATATCAGTATCCTGGTGGAAAACCATGGGCTGCACACTTCGGACGCCGGGTTTATCACCGGCATCATCCAGGCCGTAAACAGTCCGTATTTGGGAACCCTGCCCGATTTCGGAAACTGGTGCCTCAACAAGGAATGGGGAGGTACTAAGGACGGTACTTGTACCGATTCCTACGATCCGGTCAAGGGGCTTCGGCAAATGCTCCCTTTTGCCAAGGGGGTGAGCGCCAAATCCTATGATTTCGGCCCGGACGGGGAAGAGACAAGGCTCCCTTACAGGGCGTTGCTCCAGGAGGTAAGGGACTCGGGCTTCGCCGGACATATTGGAATCGAGTACGAAGGAGACCGCCTTTCCGAAGCCGAGGGCATCCGGGCCACCAAAGCCCTGATCGAAAAAACCTGGAAAACACTCGATTGAGAATCTCCTTTCTGTTCTTGCCTTCCCAGGGCCACGGTCTGAGGGTTTCAGCCCGGGAGGGGCACCCCCTTTACGCGGAGGGGAACGGCCTTACCGCATAAAAAAGGCTCCGACCCCCCTTTTTCCGCCTCCCTCCCGGTCCTTTCAATTCATCCCCGGGATTCGACACTTCGGTAACGGGATATTGGCAGGGGCACCGGTCAGTGGGATATTTGCCCAGGAAACTAAAAACACACCATCATGAAACCATTTGCTTTATTCTTGCTTATGAGCGCTGCCCTCAGCTGGGCACAGGAAACCCCGGAAACCGGAACGACCCTCACCGTCACCCTGGAGAACGTCCTCAGCGATAAGGGCAACATCCTGGCTGCACTTCACACCAGCGATACCTTTATGAAAGGGCCGGGGGTCGCCAACTACAGATCAGAAGCCAAAAAGGGCAGCATGACCTTTACTTTTGAAAATGTAAGTCCCGGTACCTATGCCGTCTCGGTCCTGCACGATCTGAACGGAAACCAGCAGATGGACTACCAGGCCAACGGCATGCCCGCGGAACCCTATGGCATGAGCGGGAACGATATGTCGATGGGGCCGCCCAACTTTGCTTCCGTGCGTTTTGAAGTCACCGGCGAAGACCAGGATATTTCGATCCGGTTTTAAGAACGGATCGCCCTGCCATCTGAAAACACCACCCTCCAGGGGTGGTGTTTTTTATTCGAACCATACCCTCTTTGCTGGCCATGCCTCCCTATCCGCTCCGCATTCCAATTTAT
>CAZUZE010000217.1:0-4559 GCA_964624565.1 uncultured Robiginitalea sp. | reverse complement strand
CGGCACTAAAACTCCCTGGCACATGTCGGGTTTTTTTGTTTCTATCCCAATGACAGGCTCTCTGGCCAGGCAAATTCGTTGGACTCCCCCTTCCCGGGCTGAGGCGCTGCGCGCCAAACATTAGGATTTTCGCAGGCCCGCCACCCGCCCGCATACCCACCGTTCCGCCCAACTGCCCGCCCTCCTGCCAACCCGACTGCCAACCCGACTGCCCAAAGGACAAGGGTGCGGGTTTGTGGTTCAGCCTCCTGTATTTCCTGGGCAGGTCCTTGACGGGTTCCGATAAGGTGTCTAATCTTGCAAAACTTCCGGGCGCCTCCTCCCCCGGGTGACCCACATAAAAGATCCTGGGGCATGCTGCCCAACCCAAGGCCGGCATACAGGCGTGAGGCACTGTGCTCCATCCGCACACCCTTAATACCTTCCAAACTTTGGCTGGAACAGCGCACAGTGCCCCCGGGGTGCCCACTGGGGCTGTCCTCCCTTCGGGCGGTCGTCCCAAACGTGCCCCCCGCCTGCCCTGCCTGCGAAGGAGTCATAAAATATCTTAAATCCTAGGCATCCTTCCTATTTCCCCCTATTTTTGAGGGTAAAATGCAAGGAACTGATGAATAAGAAGGTTATCCTGATGATCCTCGACGGGTGGGGCATTTCCCCGGACCCGAAAGTATCCGCCATCGCGCAGGCCGACACCCCTTTCGTGGATTCCCTCTACACCCGCTATCCCCACGCCACCCTGCTGACCGACGGGATGAACGTGGGCCTGCCGGAGGGCCAGATGGGGAACTCCGAAGTCGGGCATATGAACCTGGGTGCCGGGCGGATCGTGTATCAGGACCTGGCCAGGATCAACCTGGCTGTCAAAGAGGATAAGCTCAGGGAGAACCCGGTCCTTAAAAAGGCGTTTTCCTATGCGAAAGAAAACGGCAAGCCGGTCCATTTTCTAGGGCTCCTCAGCGATGGGGGGGTGCACAGCCATATCTCCCACCTCAAGGGGCTGATCACAGCCGCCGCGGACAACGGGGTTGCCCAATCCTACGTGCACGCCTTTATGGACGGTCGGGATGTGGACCCCAAAAGCGGGAAGGGGTTCCTGCAGGACCTCAGTGGCTTCTGCACCGGCAAGCCCTGCCGGATTGCCTCGGTAATCGGCCGGTACTACGCCATGGACCGCGACAAACGATGGGAACGCGTAAAGCTGGCCTACGACCTGCTCGTCCACGGGGAGGGCAAACACGCCCAGGATGCCGCAGCGGCTGTAGCGGAGAGCTATTCGGAAGGCGTGACCGATGAATTTATCCGGCCCATCGCCCTTACGGGGGAAGACGGCAAGCCGCTGGGGACGATCTCGGAAGGGGACGTGGTCATCTTTTTCAATTTCCGCACAGACCGGGGGCGGGAGCTCACGGAGGTGCTTAGCCAGCAGGCCTTCCACGAATACAACATGCATCCCCTCAAGCTGTATTACGTCACCCTGACCAATTACGACGACACCTTCGAGGATGTTCATGTGGTCTACGACAAAGAAAATATCAAAGACACCCTGGGGGAGGTGCTTTCAGGGGCGGGCAAAAAACAGATCCGGATCGCCGAGACTGAAAAATACCCCCATGTGACCTTTTTCTTCAACGGGGGCCGTGAGGACCCCTACCCCGGGGAATCCCGGATCCTCTGTCCTTCCCCCAAAGTGGCCACCTATGACCTGAAGCCCGAAATGAGTGCCTACGAGATCCGCGATGCCATTATCCCGGAACTGGAGAAGGAAACAGCAGACTTTGTATGCCTGAATTTTGCGAACCCGGACATGGTGGGGCATACCGGGAGTTTCCCGGCCGCGATCAAGGCGTGTGAAACCGTTGACCGCTGTGCACAGGCGGTCATTGAAACCGGCCTGCGGCACGGGTACTCCACCCTGGTGATCGCCGACCATGGAAACTGCGATACCATGGTCAACCCCGATGGCAGCCCGAATACGGCCCACACCACGAACCCCGTACCCCTTATCCTGGTAGACCCGGACCGCAAGGCCATCAGGGACGGGGTGTTGGGCGACATCGCCCCGACGATCCTTGAAATACTGCAGGTACCTGCCCCAGAACTAATGACGCGTTCTTCCCTCTTATAGGCCTATGTTACGAATTTCCAGACTCCTGATCCTTTTGATACTGGTCCTTTCCCAGTCCTGTAAAACAGGCCCCGGCCATAATGCGGTCAGGGTACCGGACGGCAAAACCTATATCCTTGTCGGCACCACAGGTTTCAGCGCCCTGAGGGAGGCCCCGTTTTCCGAATGGTTCAGCCCGGGATACAACGGGTTTTTCCCGGACCCCGGGAAGACGGAAGCCCTGAAACCCCTGCTGGAAGAGGTGCACATTGTAACCTTTTTGGGGACCTGGTGCGAGGACAGCCAAAGGGAGGTCCCGAAATTCGTCAAAGTCCTGGAAGCTGTGGAGTATCCGCTCGAAGAGGTGGAAGTCATCGCCATGACCCGGGACAAGACCACCCCCCAGGACTATGAGGCCGGCCTTGAGATCACCAATATCCCCACCCTGATTTTCTACAGGGACGGGGTGGAGCTCGGGCGCATCGTGGAATTCCCGGTCGAAGACCTGGAAAGCGACATGCTTAAAATCCTCAGGGGGGAGCCCTACAAGCACGCCTACGACTGGGACTAGGGGGGGCCGTAAGGGCTTCCCGCGGCAGAATTCCCGCACTGTATTATCTTTGCGCCTATGATCCATGTAAAAACTGCCGAAGAAATCGAATTGATGCGGGAGAGCGCCCTGGTCGTTTCCAGGACCCTGGGCATGCTGGCCGCAGAATTAAAGCCGGGCGTTACGGGCCTGTACCTGGACCGGCTCGCGGAGGAGTTCATCCGCGAACAGGGGGCCGAACCCGGGTTCCTTGGGATGTACGACTTCCCCAATACCCTGAATATCAGCCCGGATGCCCAGGTGGTCCACGGCATCCCCACGGATGAGCCCTTCAGGGAAGGGTCTATCGTCTCCATCGATTGTGGGAGTTTTAAAAACGGGTACTACGGGGACCATGCCTATACCTTTGCGGTGGGGGAAATCGCCCCGGAAACCGAAAAACTTCTGGAAGTCACCAAAGCCTCCCTCTACGTGGGCATCCGCGAATTCCGCCTTGGCAACCGGGTGGGGGACGTGGGCAGTGCCATACAGCAATACTGCGAGGCCGCGGGATATGGCGTGGTGCGCGAACTGGTCGGGCACGGCATCGGGAAAAAACTGCACGAGGCCCCGGAGATGCCGAATTACGGAAAACGGGGAAGGGGCAAGAAATTTGTGGAGGGCATGGTCGTCGCCATCGAACCGATGATCAATATGGGTACGCGCCGCATCAGGCAATTGCGCGATGGCTGGACGATCCTCACGGCAGACGGCAAGCCCAGTGCCCACTTCGAGCACAATGTCGCCCTGGTGGACGGCAGGGCGGAACTCCTCTCCACCTTTGACTACATCTACGAGGCCCTGGGGATCCAGAGCGACGAAGAAGCCGAATTCCGCAAAAACCCCATTGCGCGTTGAATGCGAACCCCGCCCCATGAAACACCTCTTTAAATGGGTGCTGAAACGGGTACCCCGTCCGATGCTGATTCGCCTCAGCTACTGGGTACGGCCGCTGCTGGCCTTCTGGCTCAGGGGGGACCGGTACACGGACCCCATTGACGGAAAGTCCTTCCGCGCCTTCCTGCCCTACGGGTATGAAAACCCCCGGGAGAATGTGCTGTCCCCCTCCACGCTTTCCCTGGAAAGGCACCGGCTGTTGTGGCTGTACCTGCAGCGGGAAACCGATTTTTTCAGCACGCCCCGTTCCGTCCTGCACTTCGCCCCGGAACAGGCCTTCTACACGCGGTTTCGAAAGGCCGGGCACCTCACCTATACCACTACCGACCTGAATTCGCCCCTGGCCGATGTGCAGGCCGACATCTGCAACCTCCCTTTTGAGAGCAATTCCTTTGACGTGATCCTCTGCAACCACGTCCTGGAACATATTGAGGATGACCGAAAGGCCCTCTCGGAGCTTTTCCGGGTGATGAAGCCCGGGGGATGGGGCATTTTCCAGGTACCCCAGGACCTGGGCCGGGAGCACACCTTTGAGGATCCGGAAATTACCGATGAAGCAGAGCGACGGAAAATCTTCGGGCAGTACGACCACGTCCGGGTCTACGGGAGGGATTATTTCGACATCCTGAGGGCCTCGGGGTTCCGGGTTCGTCCCGTGGACTACACCAGGGATATGGATGCAGCCGAGGTGGACCGCTACCGCCTGGCCAAAGGCGAACTGATCCCCCTGGTGGAAAAGCCCGCGAGGTTATGACCCCTCCTGCAGCACTGCTTCAAAACCGGGCGTCATGTATTCAAGCGTTTCCCCGGCATCGTCCAGGTAGATGATATACCCTTCCAGCTTAGGGTCCGCCTCCAGGATCCGCTTTGAATCCTCCAGCTCCATGGCCATGAAGGCAGTGGCATAGCCGTCAGCTTCCATACAGGTCTCCGCCAGGACGGAAACCGCCAGGACACTGGCGTCCCGGG
>CAZUZE010000216.1:0-4559 GCA_964624565.1 uncultured Robiginitalea sp. | reverse complement strand
GGCCTCCCGGTTCCTCAGTTCATTGTAGGCCCCTACGAGCTCATTCTGAACCGTAATGTAGGTGGAATACTTGGTTTCCCGGTCATTCTTCAGGGAAATAATCGCCTTGGTTGGGTTGTCAGAAGAAGATTCATCGTTTGCGCCCTTGCAGTAGTTGCACGTGCCGTCTCCCCCATTGTCGAGGAAATCCATGGCCGCCTTTCTGAGGTTCTTTAAATCCATAAGCTCCTCTTCCACCAGCAACTGGCCGTTCTTGTTGATGTTCACCGTGAAGATATTCTTCTGCTTGATAACGACGTTTTCATCTGGCGGCTCCATTGGGGGCAGCATCCTGTCCAACCCGGCATCCGTCTCAATAGTCGTGGTTACCAGGAAAAATATCAGCAGCAGGAAGGCGATGTCCGCCATAGATCCCGCATTCACTTCCGGTGGTCCTCCTCTTCTGGGCATAATCTCGGGTATTTACGATTTAATCATTTTTTTAACTCCTCCCCACAGCATGGAACCAACGGCGATGATCACCAGCAGGAAAAATACGTTCAAACCGGCACCGATGTTCTTAACGACCGTTTCCGTTGTGGCAACGCCTCGTCCTGCCATGGTCTCCACGGTCCCGTCAGAACCGTTTGACAGCACATAGGAAAGGGCGATAACCGCGAGGAAAGCCGCAAGCCCGATCAGGGTCCTCTTCAGGCCCTGTGGGTTCGCAAACATATGCTTGAGGGCAAAAAACAGACTGGTAAGGACCGCTACTGCCAGCAGGAGGTACATAATCATGAACATCCAGTGTACGGCTCCGCTTTCGACGGCCTCTCCAACCGGTGCATCTGAGCCAGGCAACTGCAACCACAGGATAAAGGATGCGGCTCCCAGGACTACCAATGCTATTTTTACAATCTTATTCATAAAACAGGTCTTTAAGGTCCGAATATTATTTCTTGTGATCTACCAGCATATCGATCAGGGTGATCGATGAATCTTCCATATCATTTACAATACTGTCGATCTTGGCAATGATATAGTTGTAGAAGATCTGAAGGATGATCGCAGTGATCAGACCGAATACCGTTGTCAAAAGGGCCACCTGGATATCCCCGGCAATAAGGGATGCACTGAGGTTACCAACCGCGCTGATCTTCTGGAAGGCCTGGATCATACCGATTACCGTACCCATGAACCCAAGCATGGGCGCAATCGCGATAAAGAGGGAAAGCCAGGAAACGTTTTTCTCCAGTTGTCCCATTTGAACACCGCCATAGGCAACAACGGCCTTTTCAGCAGCTTCGATACTATCGCCGGCCCGGTCGAGACCCTGGTAGTAGATGGAGGCAACGGGGCCCCGTGTATTCCGGCAAACTTCCTTTGCAGCTTCAATTCCACCTGTAGCGAGGGCATCTTCCACAGCCTGCTTGAGTTTGGTCGAATTGGTGCTAGCAAGGTTCAGGTAAATGATCCGCTCGATGGCCACAGCCAGCCCGAGGATCAAACACAAGAGCACAATCCCCATGAATCCGGCACCTCCCTGTATAAACTGCTCCTTCAGGACCTGAGTGAACCCGCGGTCCTCTGCAGCGGCGGCAGCCTCATCCTGCAACATAAGTGTCGCCGTCGCCAGGGTTGAAGACATATTCGAAGGAATGACATTCGCATTAGCGCTTACCGTATTTGCACTGAAGACAAATAGCCCAGCCATGGCCAGGATGGAGAATGATTTTTTCATTTTTTCAAACTTAAATTTAGATTAGTTATTCGGCTAAAGATATAAAAAAATTGGAACTAAAAAATTAAATTGGACCTTCCTTTGCAAAGGAAAACACATCAAAAAAGGGGTTTTGAGGCGAATACTGTCGGCGAGGATACCAAACGCTGAAGATTCCAAAAACCCGGCACTGTCCGATTGCAGAGAGGAAGGGATTCGAACCCTCGATGCACTTTTGGTGCATACACACTTTCCAGGCGTGCGCCTTCGACCACTCGGCCACCTCTCTCTTTCCCTTAAATTAGGGGTGCCCAAATAACAAAAAAAATGGGAACATATAAAATTAAACGGGCAATTTTACGTCATTTCCCCTCGGATAGAGGTCTCAAAAATCGTTTTGAAGGATTTTGGGGACACCTCCCTGCCCAGCATATACATGAGTTTGGCAAGAGCCGCCTCCGTGGTGATGTCCTTTCCGTCGATGATCCCCATCTCAGCAAGGGCCGCACTGGTGGCGTATTTCCCCATTAGGACACTTCCGCCCGGACATTGGGTGACATTGACGATGTGCAGCCCCCTGGAGACCGCCTTTCGGAGCTCCCCCGTGAACCAGGGCTCGGTGGTCGCGTTCCCGGCCCCATAGGATTCGAGCACGAGGGCCTTCATTTCCCTGTTGCCCAGCAGGGTGCGCACCCATGAAGGATGGATCCCCGGGAACAGCTTCAGCAATCCGATGCGGTTGTCCAGGGTGGTGTGGAGCTGCAGTTCTCGGCGGGGGACCGGCCTCCAGAGGTACTCCTCACTGATCCTCAGGTGGACTCCCGAGGTCCCGAGGATGGGGTAATTCGGGGAATCGAAGGCCTGAAACTGTTCGGAGCTCATCTTGGTGGTGCGGTTGCCCCTGTAGAGTTTGTTCTCAAAATAAAGGCAGACTTCCTGTACCACGGGGATTCCCTCCCGGCGCAGGGCTGCAATCTGGACAGAGGTGATCAGGTTCTCCTTGGCATCGGTGCGCAGGTCCCCGATGGGCAGTTGGGACCCTGTGAATACGACGGGCTTGGACAGATTTTCGAGGAGGAAGCTCAGGGCTGCCGCCGAATAGCTCATGGTATCGCTGCCGTGCAGCACAACAAACCCATTGTAGGTGCTGTAGTGTTCCCCGATCAGGTTCGCGAGAAGGGCCCAGTGGCCCGTATTCATATCGGAGGAATCAATGGGCCTGGGAAAGGAAATCGTCTCGATCTGGCAGTCCAGCTGGTAGAGCTCGGGGATTTGTTCCAGGAGCCTGCCGAAATCGAAGGCCTTCAGGTGCCCCGATTCGTAATCCTGCATCATCCCAATGGTCCCTCCTGTGTATATGAGCAGTATTTTGGGCTTTTCTTTCACAACTCAGGTTTTTACATGCATTATTTTGGATCAACACCCGAACACGGCCTTTGAATTCGCCGTGGTGATCGCGGCGATCTCTGCCTCGGTGGTCTTGTATACCTCAGCAAGGCGCCGGGCCACATACCGGATATAGGCGCTTTCATTTCGCTTTCCCCTGTAGGGCACCGGGGCCAGGTAGGGGGCGTCGGTCTCAAGGACTACATGCTCCAGGGGGATGCGCTCCAGAAACTGGTCGATCCTGCCGTTTTTAAAGGTCACCACCCCGCCGATCCCAAGCTTCATGTTCAGGGAAATAGCCTGCCTGGCCTGCTGTTCGGTACCGGTAAAGCAATGGAAAATCCCAAAAAGCCGGTCGTCTTTTTCCCCTTCAAGGACCTCAAATATTTCGTCAAAAGCATCCCGGCAGTGGATTGCGATGGGGAGTCCGAACTTTTTGGCGAGGCGGATCTGATGCCTGAACGCCTCGGTTTGCAGCCCGAGCAGTGACTTATCCCAGTAAAGGTCGATCCCGATCTCTCCCACCGCCACATAGCCTCCGCTTTCCAGTTCGGACTCCACCCGGCGGAGCTCCTCCCCGAAGTCGGGGCGCACATGGGTAGGGTGCAATCCGGCCATCAGGAAGACCCTGTCCGGATGCTCCTCCCTCAAGCTTTTCATGGCCGCAGTATAGGTGGAATCTATAGCGGGCAGAAAGAACCGTTCTACCCCGGCTTCCAGGGCGCGACGGATCACTTCCTCCCTGTCCCCGTCAAAGGCCTCGGTGTAAAGATGGGTATGGGTGTCTACAAACTGCACAGCGCAAAAATAGGTTTATCTTTGGCAAAAAAATCCATGGCCTCCCTTAAAAAGCACCTCAAGAGAAAAGGTTTTGTCCCGGTAAAACTTTCCCGCACGCAGACCGATCATTTTGAAGTCCCGGCCACCTTGAACGGGGTCAGGGGAAGCTTTATCCTCGACACGGGCGCCTCCAATACCTGCGTGGGCCTGGACAAGGCCGAAAAGTTCGGCCTGGTTTCCGAACCCTCCGATATCAAAGCTGCCGGGGCCGGCTCGAGTGAGATGGAGGCCCGGATCTCCCGGGAGAATTCCTTTCAGCTCGGGGGTTGGAAAAAGAAAAAAATGCCCGTGGTGCTGCTGGACCTCAGCCATGTGAACTTCGCCCTGACCTCACGGGAGTCCGAAGCCGTGGACGGGATCATCGGGGCAGACGTCCTGCGCAAGGCACGGGCGGTTATCGACTACAAAAAGAAAATGCTTTTCCTTAAATAACAAGACTTCCTTAACGCCTGGAAGGCCCATCTGCAGGGTAAAACCAAAAATCAGCAGGAACAAAAAAATCCGGCCTGTGGACCGGAATTTTTTCTTTTGGTGTGGGGGAGGGTTATAACTCCAGGGCCCGTTCCACAGCCCCGTCCATAAGGTGTTCCACCGGGTTCTCTATAGCTTCCTTTACGGCCACGAGGAATCCGAC
>CAZUZE010000215.1:0-4580 GCA_964624565.1 uncultured Robiginitalea sp. | reverse complement strand
GCGATGCCCCGGCAGCAATCCAACCCCCACCCCGGGCCCGAAAATGAATCTATGAAGCAGTACCACGACCTTTTAAAGCACGTCCTCAGGCATGGCACCCTGAAATCAGACCGGACCGGGACCGGAACCCTCAGCGTCTTTGGCTACCAGATGCGGTTTGACCTCGCCGAGGGGTTTCCCCTGGTGACCACGAAAAAAATCCACGTAAAATCCGTAATCCACGAATTGCTCTGGTTCCTCAAAGGGGACACCAACATAAAGTACCTGCAGGAGAACGGGGTGCGCATCTGGAATGAATGGGCCGATGAAAACGGGGACCTGGGCCCGGTCTACGGGCATCAGTGGCGCAACTGGAACAGCGAGGGAATCGACCAGATCCATCAGCTGCTCGATACCCTGAAAAACAACCCCGACAGCCGCCGCATGGTGGTGGCCGCCTGGAACCCGTCCGTTCTGCCGGATACTGGTGTGTCCTTCGCGCAAAACGTAGCTGATGGAAAGGCTGCCCTTCCCCCCTGCCATGCGTTTTTCCAGTTTTACGTGGCCGACGGGAAACTCTCCTGCCAGCTCTACCAGCGCAGTGCGGATATTTTCCTGGGGGTCCCTTTTAATATTGCCTCCTATGCCCTGCTCACCCTGATGATCGCCCAGGTATGCGGGCTGCAGCCTGGTGAATTTATCCACACCTTCGGGGATGCCCATATCTACAACAACCACCTGGAACAGATCCACCTTCAGCTCAGCAGGGATCCGAGGCCCCTGCCCACAATGAAATTAAACCCCGGGGTAAAGGACCTGTTTGCCTTCCGGTTTGAAGACTTCACCCTGGAGAATTACAATCCGCATCCGCATATCAAAGGGGCCGTTGCCGTTTGAGTTTTTCCCGATCCCGATGAAATATCTGGTTCTCGCCTTCTCATTGCTTTCAGGGTTCACGGTTTTCAGCCAGGGAGGCAAAAGTCATTCGCCCCTTACTGCCGAGTACATCCGTACATCGGCGTGTGCTAATTCTGAAGGGGGTTCCTGTACGCGGGGCGCTTTGGAGCAGGCAATACTCCCCGTTCTGGAATCCCATCTCAGGGACCTCCCCGTTGACACCCTTGACCTGAGCCTTGCTTTCACCGTAACCCCGAAAGGACAGATGGACCGCTGTAACGTCCTGACCAATCTCGGTAAAACATCCCTTTCCGAAAGAATCAAAAAAAAGCTGCAAAAAGCTGTAAAAAATTCTGGCCCCTACCTCGTATCGGACCCCAATTCGGGTCCCTATGCCTCCTGGCATCGTTTTGAATATGGGTACGAGGTCCTGAAAAGGGAAAACCGATTGAATCCCGTCGGCCCGAAACCACCCTATAAAGGGGGAGTTGTACTTCAAATCCCGCTTTTCCCACCATGCGAAAGGGCGGGCGACATGAAAGATCGGGAGTGCTTTCAACAGCGGATGAAAAACCACATAGAAACCCACTTTCGCTATCCGCCCGCTGCGATGCAGCAAGGGATTCAGGGAAACGTTGTCGTACAGTTCACCATTGACCAAAACGGGGTCGTTGCGAATGCCACAGCCAAAGGGCCTCACCCCCTTCTCACTGGGGAAGCACTCCGAATTGTCTCCCTGTTGCCCGAATTTCAGCCTGCGGCAGAAAATGGAAATCCGGTCTCCATCCCCTATTCAATCCCCATTGACTTTAAACTGAACGGAAATCCCTGAGTCGGGATCCATTCGTTTTTTTCAGGCCCAACAAAAAAACCCTGCCGAAGGGCAGGGTTTTGGTGCTTTGCAACAGGTTCTGTTACAGTTCCAGGACAGCGTTCTCCGCCCCGGCAAAGTCATTCCACTGATAGCGGTCTGCAGCCTCGTCGTTCACAAACTCCCCGTCGATCAGGTAGCGGAATTCGAAAGACTGCTCCTTGGGAAGGTCGAAGGTTCCTTTGAAGGTGCCGTTCTTAAGTTTTTTCAGCATGCTGCCCTTTGGGTTCCAGTCGTTGAAGTCGCCGACGACAGCTACTTTCTTTGCTTCTTCTGCAGGTACGGTAAAGGTTACCTTACATACAGGTTTTGATTTGAGGTACTGTTTTGTTATTGCCATGATAAAAATATTTTCAGCTTTAGCCGACAAAGCAACACATAAAACCCCTAAAAGACAATTTGTTAGAAAATATTTATGGATTTCGTAAAATTAGATTTACATTCTGTTCATCTTACTAAAAACCCATGGGGGAGATTGCGAGGTTTACAAGGACCCCGGGGCGCTTTTGAGGACTTCGAGAAGCTTATCGAGATCATCATCAGTGTTGTAGCAATGAAAACTCAGGCGGATGCCTCCCCCCCTGGGGGAACAAATAACGTCATGCGCCTTCAGGTGGGCGTAGAGGCCTCCGGGTTCCGGTATGTTGAAGATGGTACTGTGCCGCTCCCGCTCGGCAATGTGCTGCGGCAACAGGTTCAAACGGGACAGTTCGCGCCGTATTTTGTCGCTTTGGTCACGGTTGCAGGCATCTATCGCTTCCATCCCCACGGATTCCAGGAGCCCGAGGCTGAAGTCCAGGCTTCCGAAATTAAGGGTGTCCAGGTGGCCTGGTTCCAGGCGTTTTGAAAACGGGATGGAATCCTTACGGGAAAATTCGGCCTCCACGGAATTAAACCCTGTGGTGGGAATGGAAAAACGCTCCCGGGCCGCCTCGCTGAAGAGCATAAACCCGTTCCCGTTCCCCCCCAGCAGCCATTTGTACCCGCTGGCCCCCAGTACATCGATGCCGGAGGCTTCAAAATCGAGCAGAAATGCCCCGGCGTACTGAGTGGCGTCTGCGACAATCAAAAGACCGGGATACTGCTCCCTGATGGATTTCAGAAAATCCGGGGTCAGGAGCAGCCCGTCGATCCACTGCACGAGTGAAACGGCCAGGATATCTGCACGGGATTCCGACAGGGCCTCCGACAACCGCGCTTCCAACCCGGATCCTGCCGCCAGTTCCACCACATCGAACCCCCTGCTCTCGAAAGGCCAGGTCAGGGAGGGATAATCCCCTGCCAGCGCCAGTACGCGGTGCTCCCCGGAGAGGCCTTCCAGCAGGAGGTTGAGCCCAAGGGAGAAATTCGGGACAAGGCTGACCCGTTCCCCGGGGCAATTGAAAAACCTGCCGAGGTGTTCCCGGGTATCCTTCAGGATGGAAAGCGCCCCGATCTTCATCCGGCTCCCCCCTACCAGGTAATCCAGGTCGTGTTCCATCCGCCACTGCAGCAGGTCGTCGTGCAGTAACCCCCAGGCGGCCGTATTCAGATAGGTATACTGCCCCAATACGGGGAAATGGGATCGGAATCTGGAAAAATCATCCATATAGGGTACGCCGGAATTCTGTTATCTTTTTTTTAAAGATAGGGATTCGGATGTTTTTCAAACAAAAAAAAGGCACCACCCTCGACAGGGAACAGCATGAGCTGCTGGAACACGCCCAAAAGCGGATTCGCGAGAAAAGGGCCGTATTCCAGCATTTTATCATTTTCCTTATCGGGGCAGTCTTTTTTGTGCTGATCAACAAGGTCCTCAAGATCGGGGAGCCCCACAACTGGTATCTGTGGGCCATTATGGGGTGGGCCTTTATCTGGTTTGTGCACCTGGCCCAGGTCTTTATCACCCATCCTTTTCTGGGAACGGAGTGGGAACGCGCCCAAAGGGAGCGCCTCCTGCAAAAACAAAAGGAGCGCATCAGGCAGCTCGAAGAACAGATCGCCAAAGAGCATCCCCTGCCGCAAATCCCGCCTAAAGAAGAATTGTGAAAGAATTGATCCTGATTGCAGCCGTAGGGGAAGGCAACGAACTGGGGAAAGACGGGGAGCTGCCCTGGCACCTGCCGGATGATTTCAAGTATTTCAAGGCAACGACCACCGGGCACCCCATGATTATGGGCCGGAAAACATTTGACACCTTCCCCGGGCCCCTGCCCAACCGGAAACACCTGATCATTACCCGGGACACGGCGTATTCGGTACCCCACGAAAGCTGTGAGGTTGTGCACTCCCTGGAAGCCGCCCTTCGGGCCGCCTCGGAAAATGAAAAGGTATTTGTCATCGGGGGGGGCGAAATCTACAGGCAGGCCCTGCCACTGGCTACCCGGATTGAGCTAACACGTGTGCACGGGACCTTTGAAGCCGATACCTTTTTCCCGGAGATCGATCCGGATCGATGGGTGCAGGTACAAAGCTCCCACCATCCCGCAGACGAGCATCACGCCTACGCCTTTACCTTCCAGACCTTTGTCCCCAGGACTTAATTATTCAGGTGGATTGCACCCCCTGGGTGCCCCAGGTGCCTGAGCATCTCATTTGCAATTTCCGGGTCCCCATTGGTATACACAAGGTGTGTCCCGGCATCCTGCGCCTTTCGAAGCAATCCCCTGTCTGAGAGCACCGCCCGGGTCTGAAGGGCCACGGCCGGGCTGCAGTCCAGGATCTGCACATGTCCCGGGAGGATTTGCCTAAGCTGGGGGATGAGCAGGGGATAATGCGTGCATCCAAGGACAAGGTGGTCGATCCCCGCATCGAGCATGGGGGCCAGCAAGGCCTCGAGATGGGCTGTTGTTTC
>CAZUZE010000214.1:0-4592 GCA_964624565.1 uncultured Robiginitalea sp. | reverse complement strand
AGTATCGGGGCGAACCTTTCCTTCGACAACCGGGATTATCCCTACTATCCCACCCGGGGATTTACCTTCAGCGTAAGGCCCAAGCTAAACGCGGGATGGCTGGGCAGCGAGAACGACTACGTGGATACCGACTATAATTTTGCGTACTTCTACCCCCTAAAGGAAAACATGGTCCTGGCGGCCAGTGTTTCCGGGGGTGTGGCCTGGGGGGACGTCCCTTTTGACGGGTACCAGATCTACGGCATCCGCAACAGCCTCAGGGGCTACGAGGCCGGAAAGTACAAGGGGCGGAACATGATCGCTTCACAAGCCGAGCTTCGCTGGCGTTTTTACAATAAATGGGGGGCGGTTTTCTTTGGCGGCACCGGCAGTATCTGGGGCAACGAAGCGGGGGGGGAGGAGGAGTTTGAACGCCAATGGCTCCCCAGTGCGGGCCTGGGGCTGCGGTATATGGTCTCCAAAGCCAAAAGGATCAACATCCGCCTGGACTACGCCCTGGGGGTGGACGGGAACCAGGGGCTCTACTTTGGGGTCATGGAGGCATTTTAGGGTAGTGCGCCCGCGCCCTCATTCCCAGGGCTCAGAAGCCCCTGCCTTTTCTCACCGGATCCTTATGGGAAATGGCCGTTAACCACTTTACTTCAGGATTTCAGGGAAAATTAAGGGTGATGGAATCAGGCGTATTTCGCTACGAGTGCTCCCACTGCCTTTTCAGCGGGAACTTCACCCAGGGCGTTTTCAATGAGGTCCCTCACCAGGGAATCAATGGTGTCTTCGGGGCACCCCAGTTTCACGCCCAGGGACTTGCAGAGGAACAATTCCTTTTCATCGATCTGCCCGTCCACCATCATGACGGTAACCAGGTGGTAGAGGTGTTCCATCCGCTCTTCTGATGTTTTCAGATTTACCAGCTCCACGGAATCCGGATTCCGGATGATCTTCGTGACTTCTTCCGTGGACATATGGAACTTTTCGGCCAACCCGATAATCAGGTCCATTTCGGCCCGGTCCACGTCCCCGTCCGCATTGGCCACGGCGAAGAGGTTTTTGAAATGGCTCCTGCGTTTCTTTTTATCGTAATTGTTGAAGAGGTTGCGTAGTCCCATTTGAAGTGCTTTTGAGCGGTTAAGAGCTTTTCGGACCCACTTGCCTGTTCGCAATTCCGGGGTTGCCCGCAATTCCATGAGCCCGTGATGTCCGTAAATATATGGAATTCCCCCATGCATTCCGGCAGGAAGCAGTTTTCAGAGGAGGGCGCCCGGATGCAGGGGTTCGGTTTGTTCCTTCCGGGCCCCCTGCGGACTCACATCTGATCTTTCTGGCGGAAAATCAACGGGTCTACCGATTTTAAATGCAGGTCCCGCTGCGGGAATGGGATGGTGATTCCGTGTTCGTAGAGGATGTCATGGATGGCAAAGACGACCTCGCTCCTCAGGCGGAGCCATTCTTCAAAATGCTCCGTCCAGAACAACAGCCTGAAATCCAGGGAACTTTCCCCCATGGCATTGAAAAGGACGACGGGCTTCGGTTCCTGTTTAATATCCGGGTGCTCGTCAAGGACCCTCAGCAACAGTTTTTTTACCAGGTGTACATCGGAGCCATAGGCCACCCCGGAAATTATTTCGATACGCCTGGACTTATCCGAAAGGGTCCATGAAACGACTTCATTGGAGATCAGCTGGCCGTTGGGCACAATGACCTCAGCACCTTCGAATGTACGTATATGGCTGGAGCGGATCCCCATGGACTTGACGGTCCCCATCAATGAGCCCACTTCGACGATGTCCCCTATCTGGACTTCCCTTTCAAAAAGCAGGATGACCCCGGAGACCAGGTTGTTGAAGATATTCTGCAAGCCAAAGCCAATGCCCACACTGAAGGCACTGAAAATAATGGTAAGCTGGTCCAGGGGCATCCCTATGGCGCGGATGGCCAGAAGGAACCCAAAAGTGATAAGGGCAAATTGCGTGATTGCGGTAATCATCCTGGGAACCCCTTTTTTCAGGGATAATTTGTCCAGGACGTCCGTCATCAAGACGGTTCTGATCACCCTCGACAGGATGATGGACAACCATATCATGGCCACAAAGAGGGCGATTTTACTCAGGGAAAAGGTCATTGAACCGACCGAAAGTTCCCTGAAGAAGATTGAACCAAGGACTTCATAGACAGCATTTCTCAGGTAAAAGATCCTTAAAATCGCATCTACCCAGAAGAGGGTTACCGCCACAATGACAATGCGCGCCACGACCCTCTTGAGGTATTCCTCATGCTCCCGAATCACGCGAAACCGGTCCAGGTAGGGGCTTCCGATGAAAAACTGCAGCACTCCTATAAGGATGATGGCACAGATAAAAAGGAGGATCCCGACCAGCGTGTTTGTGAGGAAGGACTCCACGGCAACCTTTGCAACCCCCTGGTATCCAAGGATTCCTGCTACAATTCCCACAGCTACAATCGTAAAATGAAGGATTACCAGGATGCGAACAAACCGGGTAAGCAAATGGGTGGGAAGCACCAGCGCCTCCTGATGCCGGTACAGCTGGTACAGGAATATCAGCTCCAGGATGCCCAGCCCGAGCAGGGCATACCGATACAACATAGTTTCCTGTGGAAGCACACGGACCCCCAGGAGCAAAATAACCAGCCCCGAATAAGCCCAGAGGTATTTACGGGTGTTTTTTGGGCCCAGCTTCAACCCTATGTCCATAATGGGCAGCAGCAGCAGGAGGATGGTCAGGTCGAGCAGCAGAGGGGGCCGGTCGGGCAGGAACACCACCGAAAAGAATAGACCGAACAAAACCCCTGCCGTCAGCGGCCGCCTGAGGATAACCTTAAAGGTGGTTTCATAGAAAGTCAGGTTGTCGGTTTTGAGGTACCTGACCCGGGTGCTCATCCAGGCAAAAAGCAGCAGGATGGCCAGGACAAATACCAGGTACCGCACATATGCCTTTTTGTGCTGGTTGAAATGAAAAACCAGGGCATTCCATTCAGACCTCAGCGAATCAGCCACCCTGCTGCGCAAGGAGCCCCCGGAAGGCTTCGCCCCGGCTTCCTCAAACAGGCTGGGGGCCGACTCCGAATAGGCCAGGGAAGTCTTTTCATAGAGGGCCTGCCGGATGCTCTCCAGGAGCAATTCCACCTCTACTTCCGTTCGGATCGTCCTGTTCAACGGGGCAATCAGCATTTCTGTGCGCCCTTCTATTGCGGCGGAAAGGTCTTGCAACCTGATCAGGCTGGTATCGATGACCCTGGAAATATTTCCCGGGGCATAGGAAGAATCCAAATGCCTCTTCGTCGCTTCCCACCGGTGGATTTCTGAGGCCAGTTGCCCTCCCTGTTCCTGCAGGCCCATGATCAATTCCGACAAGCGGTTCTTCTCGGACTTTATATGATCGTTGGCAGCATCCCAGTAATTCTTCTCATTGGTCAAAAAACGCTGGCCCTCCTGGGTGTATTCATGCAAGCGGGCCCGCACAAGGGCACTGTCTATCAGGGTAAGGATGGAGTCATTGCGCTGATTTTCATTTTCAATGCGCTCGGGGCTGATCAGGGATTCCGCGATGCGGATCGTCCGGATGCGGGATTCCCCGGCAGCGATAAGGATCTGGTTATAGGGGATGCCCTCCTGAAAGGCAACTGTATCAATCCTGGTCCTGACCGTGTCCCGAAGGTCCTGTCCGTGCACCCCATGAAGGCACAGCATCAGCAATAACCCCTTGAGCCAGGATGCGGTTTTGAAATTCACTCCGATTACTTTCATTTCATGGAAGGTGCCAATGGGTCACGCTACCCCTCCAAAAGGAGCTGTTCGGCGCGTTTCCCTCACTTTTTTATTCTATAGTTTCCAAAAAAAAACACAAGGTGCTCATAGGCCATATGTTGGTCGTGTAGAAGCAATGGCGTCTTTAGTCCAATGTCTGCACACCCCCGCCATTGACAAATAGGACCTGGCCGCTCACCCATTCTGAAACCGGGGCGGCAAAATAAAGGATGGCACCGGCAATGTCACTGACCTCGCCAAGCCTTTTGATCGGTGTGCCCGAGAGCATTTTGGATTCGATCTCAGGGGTAAGCACCCTGGACAATGCCTGGGTCCGCGTGGCACCAGGACCTACCGCATTCACCCGGATCCCCAGGGACCCGAAATCATGGGCCAGGTTGGCGGTCATATGGTTGAGGGCCGCCTTTGAACTGGCATAGGCACTGATGTTGGGGCTTTTATTGACCGAGGCCATGGAGGTGATATTTATGATCGAACCATATCCGTTTTTGCCCATTTCAGGCGCACAGAGCTGGCTCAGCCGCCAGGCACTGAAGACGTTCAGGCCAAATACCCATTTAAAGTCCTCGAGGGTAATTTTGAAAGGGCTCTCCCTTCCTGCGCCCCCGCCCCCTGCATTATTGACAAGGATGTCGATCCTTCCAAACGTTTCCATCGATTTTGAAACCAGGTTCTGCAGGTCTTCATCGCGGGTCACATCGCAGGCCAGGGCGATTGCATTCCCCCCTTCGGATCCAATTTCTGATGCCACCTTTTCAGCGTCTTGCGCTTTGAGGTCCGATACCACCACATTGGCCCCGAAGGCAGC
>CAZUZE010000213.1:0-4594 GCA_964624565.1 uncultured Robiginitalea sp. | reverse complement strand
AAATCGTGGACGGTTTTGCCAACCTGAATACGTCCTTCTGAGCGGTTCAGGCAGTCTTTTTCACCCCTATCCTATACATTTTTTCCGCTTGCTCTGCGCGCGAGTGGGTGCCCGCCCTTAAAAAACAAGTCGTGTAAATCCCTATTGGTTCCCTTTCCGGTAGTCTGCGAGGAACTGCTCGAGGCCGATATCGGTAAGGGGGTGTTTCAGCAGGCTTTCAATGGAAGAAAGGGGGCCTGTCATTACATCGGCACCTAATTTGGCGCATTCCACGATATGCATTGCATGGCGCACGGAAGCCGCCAGGATTTGGGTTTCATAGGAATAATTGTCGTAGATCTGGCGGATTTCCGCGATCAGGCTGAGCCCGTCCGAGGAGATGTCATCCAGCCTCCCGATAAAAGGGGAGACATAGGTGGCCCCGGCTTTTGCGGCCAAAAGGGCCTGCCCGGGCGAAAAAACCAGGGTGCAATTCGTACGGATTCCCTTCTGGCTGAAATACCGGAGGGCCTTCACCCCATCCCGGATCATAGGGACCTTAACGACGATCTGTTCGTGCAGATCGGCCAGCTCCTCCCCTTCCCGTACCATTTGGTCAAAAGTCGTTCCGATCACCTCGGCCGACACATCCCCCTTTGCAATGGTACAGATATCGACATAGTGCTTCAGGATGTTGTTTTTCCCGGTAATCCCCTCCTTGGCCATGAGGGATGGATTGGTGGTAACCCCATCGAGGACACCGAGTTCTTCGGCTTCCCGGATCTGATCTAAATTGGCGGTGTCGATAAAAAATTTCATGTCGTTGCGGTTTTACTGTGGAGGACCTGATGCCCCTGAAGGCTTCAAAATTACAACTTATAGTGGTTTAACAAGAGGCGTTCGTACAATTTGTCCGGAAGCAGGTTTTTAAGGGTGAGGGAAAAACGCTGCAACGGGCTGCCAACAGTATAGTGTACCCCGGGGTTCTTCTTTTTCAGGATCTTCAGCACCTTGCGGGCCACTTCATCGGGCGGTTTGGCATCGGCCACGTGCCGGTCCATCAGTTCCAGGCTCCTCCCATAGGCTTCCCGGTATGCAGAATCTGCCCCAACCGGGCTGTGGTAGCGCCCCGAAGCAATATTCGTGGCGTAATCCCCCGGCGCAAGGGTGCACATGTGGATGCCGAATTCCCGAAGTTCCATCCGATAGGCCTCCGTGACGAGCCCAAGGGCACCCTTGGTGGCCGAATAGATCCCGCGGAAGGGCAGGCCCATATACCCTGCGATGGAGGTGATGTTCAGGATAAAGCCCTTTTGTCGTGCCCGCATGTGTGGCAGGACTTCCCGGATCAGGCGGAGCGGGCCGTGCAGGTTTGTCTCAAACGCATTGAGGGTTTCGCTGTGGGGGGTTTCCTCCAGGGGCCCGGTGATCCCCACGCCCGCATTGTTGATGAGGATATCGATATGGCCTTCCCTTTTCAGGAGTTCCGCCACCCCTTCCCGGACTGAGGCCGGGTCCTGCACGTCCATTTTCAACAAGGGAAAATCCTTGAATTCTTTATAATTCGAAGGGTTGCGCGCCGTACCGTAGACGGTGTAGCCCCTGGATTTCAGATAGGTCCCGACGCTTTTGCCGATCCCTGAAGAGCCTCCTGTAATAAGTACGACTTCTGAAGGTAGTCCCATAGGCGCAAAGTACTAAAAAGCCTTTGAAAGCGGCGCACTGAAGGCGCCCAAACCCTGACTTCAGGGCATAAAAAAACGGCAAGCTACCTACATCGCACCGCTACGACCGCATACCCTTGCTGCGTTCCCACCCTGGGGGATTCTGCAGGAGCTGGTCGTGTAGGACTTGCCGAATGCAAATATACATTCTTTTTGGGTTTGTGACAATCCCCTGACATGTGTAATTTTACCACATGAGTTTATTTAAAATCAGCCTGTACCTCACAGGCCTAAGCCTTTTCCTTGCGTGCGGGGAAACGGATATCGAGAAAAACTTCGCCCTTGACCTGGACGGGGGAGGGAAGAAACTGCAGCAGAATCAAAGCATTGGGGTGCGTTTGAAAAACCGGGCAGGCCTCCCCGTGGACTCCGTTCAGTATTTCCTCGATGGCGCTCCGATCCGCCTTGAGGGAGGTGAGCTCCTGCTGAACACCCCTGTACTGGGGAGCAAAAAACTCGAGGCACATGTGTTTTCACAAGGCCGCAAGGCCGTGCTGGAAGAGGAACTCGTGGTACTGGCCAGTGACCCGCCCGCACTCTACACCTATGAAATCGTGAATACTTTCCCGCACGATGCCAGGGCCTTTACACAGGGACTGGAATTTTACCAGGACACCCTTTACGAAAGTACCGGCCGAAGGGGGACTTCCTCCCTGCGCAAGGTGGACTACAGGACCGGGCAGGTACTCCGGAAAGTGGACCTGGATGCACAGTATTTCGGGGAAGGCCTCACAGTACTGCACGACACGATCTACATGCTTACCTGGCAGGCGCGCACCGGTTTTATGTTCGACCGCCAAACCCTTCGCAGGCTGGGCAGCTTCCAGTACGGTGAAAGCCAGGAAGGATGGGGACTGGCCAATGACGGGAAGCGCATCTTCAAGAGCGATGGGACCCAGCGGATCTGGATCCTGGACCCTTCAACCCTCCGGGAGGAGGGGTATATTGAAACGGTGACGGATAAATCCGTGTTCAACAAGGCCAATGAACTGGAATACCTGGACGGCAAACTCTATGCGAATGTCTGGCAAAAGGAAAGCATGATGATTATCGATGCGGGCTCGGGGGCGATTGAAGGGGTCGTGAACTTTGGAGGATTGAAGGAAAAAGTGGGCCAGCACAGGGACCTGGACGTCTTTAACGGCGTGGCATACCACCCCGGGAGGAATACTTTTTTCGTCACCGGGAAGAACTGGGACACCCTTTTTGAGGTCCGGATCCTAAAAAAGGACTGATGCGGGCATTCCAAATAAGCGTCACGGTCAGGCCGGAGCACCTGGATGATTTAAACCACGTCAACAATGTGCAGTACCTGGCATGGGTACAGGAGGTGTCTAAAGCTCACTGGGGGTCCCTGAGCCGTCCCGAATGGGACCGGGACTACCTCTGGGTGGTGCGCAGCCACCAGATCACCTATCTGCATGCCGCAGTGCTTGGGGACGAACTTTCCATCAGTACACATGTGGAAGAGGCCAGGGGCGCCCAGTCAGAACGCCATGTACAAATAAGGCTGGCAGAGGACAACACCCCTGTGGTCACCTGTAAGACGATCTGGGTCCTGCTCGATGCCCGCACCGGAAAACCCGTGCGGATACCCTCGGAAATGGTGGATGCACTGACCTGACGGAATCTAGCCCGCAAACAGGGGACGCCCCCCCATAAAGTCGTTGACTTCCTTTTTAACCCGGGCAATCCCTTGCGCGGAGTCCGGGTCTGTAAGCACCCTGTCAATCCAGGCGACGATCTTCTCCATGTCACCTTCTTTGAGCCCCCGGGTCGTAACGGCCGCAGTACCGAAGCGGATCCCCGAAGTGACAAAAGGGGACTTGTCGTCAAATGGGACCATATTCTTGTTGGCCGTGATATCCGCGTCGACAAGTACTTTTTCCGCCAGTTTCCCTGTGATGTCTTTATTGCGCAGATCGATGAGCATCATGTGGTTATCGGTGCCGCCCGAAATGATGTCATAACCCCGTTCTACAAAAGCCGCAGCCATGGCTGCCGCATTTTTCTGGACCTGTATCATATAGTAGAGGAACGCATCGGAGATCGCCTGCCCGAAGGCGATGGCCTTGGCCGCGATGACGTGTTCGAGCGGCCCCCCCTGGTTGCCCGGAAATACCGCGAGATCGATCAGGGAAGACATGCTTTTCAGGGCCCCGGACTTCAGCCTGAGGTCAAAAGGGTTGTCAAAATCGGTCCCCATCAGGATGAGCCCTCCCCTGGGCCCCCTGAGGGTTTTGTGGGTGGTCGTGGTTACAAAGTGGGCATG
The DNA here is from genome assembly GCA_964624565.1 of uncultured Robiginitalea sp. Classification (GTDB taxonomy): domain Bacteria; phylum Bacteroidota; class Bacteroidia; order Flavobacteriales; family Flavobacteriaceae; genus Robiginitalea. Next base: position 619 of record CAZUZE010000213.1, on the reverse strand, counting down.
GGGCACGGGGTCGCTGAGCAGCCCCTTGGCGATCAACCCTGCAGGATGGGCAATGTCGGCCAGCAGGAAGGCCCCTACGGAATCGGCGATTTCCCTAAACCTTTTAAAATCCATGTCACGGGAATACGCCGATGCCCCGGCGATGATCAGGGCCGGCTTTTCAGCCTCGGCTATTTCAGCGATCCGCTCGTAATTGAGCAAACCGGTCTCCCGGTCGACCCCGTAGAAAACAGGGCGGTAGAGTTTCCCGGAGAAATTCACCGGGGAGCCGTGCGTCAGGTGCCCCCCATGGGACAGGTCAAACCCGAGGATCGTGTCCCCCGGCTTGAGGATCGCCTGGAAGACGGCCGCATTGGCCTGGGACCCTGAATGGGGCTGGACATTCGCATAAGTGGCGCCGAAGAGTTCTTTTGCCCGGTCGATGGCGATCTGCTCCACCTGGTCGACAATTTCACACCCCCCGTAATACCGCTTGCCGGGGTAGCCTTCAGCGTACTTATTGGTAAGCACGGACCCGGAGGCTTCCAGGACCTGGGGGCTGGCGAAATTCTCGGAGGCAATCAGTTCGATCCCATTGATTTGCCGCTGTTCCTCGGCTTGAATTAATTCGAATATCTCC
>CAZUZE010000212.1:0-4639 GCA_964624565.1 uncultured Robiginitalea sp. | reverse complement strand
CTCATCCTCTGTGAGCAATGGAGGGAGCGTGAAAGCCCTCCCATTGCCGACGGGGCCCCGGATTATACTGAAGTCGGCCGCAGGGCCCGCCGGCCCGACTTTGAGAACCTGCAGGCCCGGCTCCAGGCGATCGATACGGCAGGATGGCCCGTAAGCAAGAAGGTGGACTGGATGGTCGTATGGGCCGAAATGAACGGGTACGACTTCAATGAACGGGTGCTGCAGCCCTGGGTACGGGACCCGGCCTTTTATAAATCGGTATGGATGGCGCGCAGCGATGTCCCCGCCCACGAGGGGCCCACCCACCACCGCACAACGGAAGTATGGACCTATACCTTTCCCTTAAACCCTTCGCAGCGGGAGGCGTTCCTGGGGGATCTCAGGGTTATCCCGTCGCTGAACCGGCAGGCCCGGTCCAACCTCACCGGAAACGCAAAAGAGTTGTGGATCGCCGGGATCCGTGACATCCGGCAGCAAAGTGCAGACCTGGGGGTAGTACTGTCCTATCCGGGAGTGGCTGAGGACCGGGAGATCACAGGGGCAATACAGGATGCCATGGCGTCCACGAATGCCTTTGCGGATTGGCTCGAGTCGCAATCAGGTTCCAAAACCGGGCCATCCGGGATCGGGAGGGAAAACTATACCTGGTACCTGCAAAACGTGCATCTGGTGCCCCTCGCCTGGGAAGACGAAGTGATGCTCCTCAAACGGGAGCTCGCCCGGGCCTGGTCGGCCCTGAAACTGGAAGAACACCGCAACAGGGACCTCCCCCCTCTGGTGGATGCCGATTCGCCCCAGGCGTACGATGCGATGGCCGACAAGGCTGCACAAAGCCTGATGCGTTTCCTGGAAGACCAGGACATCGTCACGGTTAAACCCTATTTCGAGCCTGCATTGAGGGAACACCTGGGGTCTTATGTCCCGAAGGAAAAACGAAACTTCTTCCTCATCGGGGAGCATTACGATCCGCGCCCCCTGTATTCCCATTTTTACCACTGGTTCGAACTGGCCCGGATGGATACCGAACCCAACCCCTCCCCGATCCGCCGGGGCCCCCTGCTCTACAACATTTTCGATTCCCGCAACGAGGGGACCGCCACAGCCGTGGAAGAGGTCTTTATGCAGGCGGGGTTGTATGAAGACAGCCCCCGGAGCCGGGAAATCGTGTACATCATGATTGCGCAACGTGCCGCCCGGGGCCTGGGTTCCCTCTACGCCCATGCCAACGAGATGACCATGGAGGAGGCCGGGGGGATCCACTCGGAGTACACCCCAAGGGGCTGGATGAAGACCGAAAAGGAATTGCTGCTCTTTGAACAGCACCTCTACATGAGGCAGCCGGGCTATGGCAGCAGCTACATTACGGGGAAGTACCTGCTGGAGCAGGCCATGATGGAATACGCCCGGCTCCAGGAGGCACAGAACAGGCCTTTTGAAATTAAGGATTTCCTCGACCGGCTCAACGCCATAGGAAACATCCCGGTTTCCCTGGGGCAGTGGGAACTGACCGGGTCGGTGCGGAACCTGTCACCCCTGTTCACGGAAACCGAATAGGGCCTATTCCTTTTTTTGCCGGCCACAGGTGCGGGAAGGAATCCCCTGGCAAAAAGCCCCAGGCGGTTCACTCCCGGTCCGGGCTGTTGAAGGATCCATCGGAAAGCACCCTGCGCAAGCCCTTTCAGTTTCAGCACGCCTCCATGGCTGCGGGGGTGGTCGGGCACACGGTTTTAAACCACGGGGCAAACCGGGAATTCTTTCAAAAAAAACATAACTTACCTACCGTTTCCAGAGGACCCCAAAACACGGGTTGGGAACGAGAACCCGTCAAGCCAGATTTATGAGAGCCGTTTTCCTCCTGTTACTATTGATTCTGTTCACTTCCTGTGGAAAAAAAACACCTGAAACGGAACAAGGGCCCAGGGAAATAAGCGTTTTCACCGCCAGGGCACAGGATGTCCCGATCTATAACGAGCTTGTGGGCCAGATCTACGGGCAAAAAGACATCCCGATCCGGGCACGGGTGGATGGCTTCCTCCAGGGCATCTCATTCGTGGAAGGTTCGCGGGTCAAAAAGGGGGAGCTCCTCTACACGATAGATCCCGACCCATACCTGGCAGAAGTAGCCGCCCAGGAAAGCCTGCTTGCGGAGGCGCAAACGCTGATGGTCAATGCCAAAAATGAACTGGAGCGCTATATTCCTCTGGCGGAGATGAATGCCGTCAGCCGGAGCGACCTCGACGCCGCCCAGGCAACCTATGATGCCTCCAGGGCGAAGGTGGATGCCGCCAGGGCCAATCTGACCCAGGCCCAGATCAAGCTGGGATACTGTTCCATAAAAGCCCCGATCGACGGGCTTATCGGGGCGACCAATGCGCGGGAAGGCGAATACGTGGGCCGCAGCCCCAACCCTGTCATCCTCAACACCCTTTCCCGGATCGATACCGTCCGGGTGCAGTTCTCCATATCGGAGGTTAAATACCTGGAGCTGGCCCGGGCATATGCCCGGGGCAGGTCCCATGAGGAAGTGAGCCGGGACGTGCAGGAAGGCCGTATGCGGCCCAACGTACAACTGATCCTTTCCGACGGTTCGGTCTTCGAGGAAAAAGGTTCCATTGATTTTGTAAACAGCCAGATCAATTCCACCACGGGCTCCCTCCTGGTGCAGGCCAGTTTTCCGAATCCCTCCAGGTTGCTGCGGCCGGGCCTGTATGCCAAGGTGCGGTTGCAACTCACGGTGGCGGAAGGGGCGATTGTCATCCCGCAACGCTGTTTGCAGGAACTGCAGGGCGAATACTCGGTCATGGTCGTCTCTGAGGGGAATACCATAGAATCCAGGCCGGTTCGGGTCGGGCAGAAGATCGGCGATATGGCGCTCATAGAAGAAGGGCTCACCCCGGGGGAGCAGGTCGTGATCGATGCCCTGCAGAAGGTCCGCTCCGGAATGGTCGTGACTCCCGTCCCTTCTGATTTCAAAAGTCAAACGAGCTTCTAGATATGGCTGAATCGCAGGGGAATTTCTTCGTGAGGAGGCCCATCGTGGCCATGGTAATCGCCATAGTCATCGTGATTGTGGGGGGCGTATCCGTCATCGGGCTTGCCATAGAGCAATATCCCAGCCTCACCCCGCCCGTCGTGGAGGTGCGGGGGACCTATGTGGGTGCCAATGCCCTGAATGTGGAGGAGTCCGTGGCAGCCCCTATCGAACAGGAGATGAACGGGGTGGACAACATGATCTACATGAAGTCCACCAATGCCAATGACGGCACCATGACCATACAGGTATCCTTCGATGTGGGCACCGATCCGGACATGAATACCGTCCTTGCACAAAACCGCGTTTCCGCAGCCACTTCCAAATTGCCCTCGGCGGTCACACAGTACGGGGTGACCACCAAAAAATCCATGCCCAACCAGCTGATGCTGGTCACCCTTACTTCCGGGAACCCTGCCCATAACAACCAGGAATTCCTGGGGAACTACGCCCTGATCAACATCAAGGACCGGCTATCGCGCATTCCCGGCCTGGGCCGGGTGGATGTGCTCGGGGCGTCCAATTACTCCATGCGGATCTGGATACGGCCGGACCGGCTCTCGGTACTCGGCATTACGGTGCCCGAAATCCTAAATGCCATCAATGCGCAGAACGTGATCGTTCCGGGCGGAAAATTCGGGGCGGAACCTGCGCCCCCCGGAACGGAATTCACCTACACCGTGCGCCTGCCCGAGCGCTTCAATTCGCCTGAAGCCTTTGAGGAAATCGTCGTCCGGACCCTTTCGGACGGGTCCCAGGTGAAAATCGGGGATATCGCCCGGGTCGCGCTCGGGGTTGAGACCTACAGCATGATCCCCAGGCTGGGGGTGAACCTCAGCGGGCGGGACTCCATCCCGAAATCAGCAGCCATTATCGGGCTCTACCAGGCCCCCGGGTCCAATGCGGTTGAACTGGCCGGCAATATCATAGCCGAAATGGAGGAAATCCAGAAGGGGTTCCCCGAGGGGATGCGGTACGACGTATCACTGGACTCCACCCTTCCCATCACGGCGGGCCTGCGGGACATCGTCATCACCCTGTTCATCGCCCTGGTGCTCGTCATTTTGGTCGTTTTTATTTTTATCCAGGACTGGAGGGCTACCCTGATCCCCACCCTGGCCATCCCTGTATCCCTTATCGGGGCCTTTATCTTTTTCCCCGCACTGGGGTTTACCATCAACGTCCTCTCCCTGCTCGGGCTTGTACTGGCTATCGGGATTGTGGTGGATGACGCCATCGTGGTGGTCGAAGCGGTACAGGTGAATATCGAAAAGGGCATGAACGCCCGGGAGGCCACCATCGAGGCGATGAAAAAGGTATCCGCACCCATCGTGGCAACCACCCTGGTCCTGGTGGCCGTTTTTATCCCGGTAGCCGGGATGGCCGGGATTACCGGGATCCTTTACAAGCAGTTTGCGATAACCATCGTCGTCAGTGTGCTGGTATCCTCCCTTAATGCACTCACCCTCAGCCCGGCACTCTGTGCCCTGCTCCTTAAAAAACCCGAGCCGTACAAGGGGTGGCTGGGCAAATTCTTTGCAGCATTCAACAAATGGATCGGCAGGACCACCGAAGGGTACATGTCCTATACGGATGTCATCACGGGCA
>CAZUZE010000211.1:0-4642 GCA_964624565.1 uncultured Robiginitalea sp. | reverse complement strand
CTGGACCCTGAGGAGCGGGACTTCGGGCTATTCGGACATCGCCTCTTGGATGCTTCCAAACGAGAGGACCTCCTGTACCTGAGCAGCCTTGGAGATTGGAACCGATCTTTATGAGGCTATGAATCTTAAATATTTGCATAATCTTTAAAATGAGTTTGCTTTTATTACATAATATTTCTTAAAAGTCTATTTTTGCATAAAAAGTATTGAAATGGCAAAAGTAAAGTTGGATGAAATCGATCATCAGATTCTCGACATGCTTATCGATAATACGCGGACGCCCTTCACCGATATCGCCAAAAAACTGCTGATCTCCGCCGGGACTGTCCATGTCAGGGTTCGGAAAATGGAGGAGACCGGGATCATTAAAGGGAGCTCCCTCACCCTGGATTACGTCAAACTGGGCTATTCCTTTATCGCCTACGTCGGCATTTTTCTCGAAAAGACGCACCAGACAAAATTCGTGCTCGAACGACTCAACGAAATCCCCTATGTCACGGTGGCACACATTACCACGGGTAAATTCAATATCTTCTGTAAAATACGCGCCCGGGACACCACCCATGCCAAGAATATTATCTTTCAGATCGATGACATCGACGGGATCAGCAGGACTGAAACCATGATTTCCCTGGAAGAGAGCATCAACGACAAAAAACGCCTGATGCATACCATATTCAACGAATTGTAATCACCCAAAGGGCAGCCCAATGAAGGTATCAGAACTCAGGCCCGGCGATTGCCCGGCGTACTATAAACCCTATCTGGAAGTCCTGGGAGAAGTTTCCCTTGTAGCACATATGGAGCGACAGCTCGGGAATTTCCCCCAATTCCTGAGGAGTATCCCGGCGGATCGCCTCCACTACAGGTATGCGGATGGTAAATGGAGCGTTGCGGAAGTCCTCGTGCATATCCTTGATACGGAGCGCGTCTTTCAATACCGCGCCCTGCGGTTCGGGAGGCGGGACGAAACCCCCCTGCCGGGGTTTGACCAGGATGCCTATGTCCCGGAGAGCCTGGCAGAGACCCGCGGCATTGAGGATCTGGTGCGGGAATACCAGGTAGTTCGGGAATCCACCCTGCTGCTTTTTAAGTCATTTCCTGAAGAACGGCTTTTGTTCAGGGGCACTGCGAGCGGGCAGGGGATAACCCTCGGAGCCCTGGGATTTGTGATTTGCGGGCATCAGAGGCACCACAGGAATATCCTGCGTGAGCGGTACCTGGAACCCTCTGCCTAGTCGTCAAGTAAGGCCTCTCCTTCCAGGGATCCGTCGTACTCCCTTTCGTCAATCTGAGGATCCATATCCAATGTGTCCTCCATTTCCGTTTCCTCGAAAACAGCCAGGAGGCTCATCAGGTGCTGGTTTACTTTAACAAGGTAAAGGGCGTCTGGGGTCTGAAGTTCCACGGCCTCGATCCATTCCCCCTTAGGGCCTTTGAATGCAATCAGGTCGTCATCCCCGTACCCCTCTGGATAGCGCTCCAGGAGGAGGCCTGCCATTTCCGGGGTCAGTTTCCGGTAGTCGATGATAATTCGTTTCATGGTTTTGCCGATTGGTGGTCATTGCTATATCCAATCTAGATATTTTTTCAAACGGCAATCGAAAAGAGTTGTAAAGGAAGGCTATTTTGTAGGTAAAGGCCTCAATCCATGTAGTAATCGAGACAGGCCTCCAGCATTTCCTGGGACACTTCCTGGTCCGTACAGGCCCTGCCGATGCGCTCGAGAAGGGAGAAGAGGACCCGGCCGTGGTTGTTTTTTTTGTCGAACCGCAAAAGGCCCAGGATGGCGTCCCTTTCTTCCCGGCCAAGGGGGGTCCTGGGGAAGAATTTCAGGAATACGGACTTTATCTCGTCGCATTCAGACATGGGCAACCCACATGTCGCTGTGGAGAGGTGTGCTTCCATGATCATTCCCATGGCGATGGCTTCCCCGTGCAGCAGGGGTTCTGAAGGCGAAGTGAGGAAATGCGATTCGATGGCGTGCCCCAGGGTATGCCCGAAGTTGAGTATTTTCCGAAGCCCCTTCTCGGCAGGGTCGGCCGCCACCACTTCTTCCTTCAGCTGAACGCTTCGGTGGATCAGGGATTGTATGTCTTCGAAGGATCCCAGGTTTTTCAGGGTGTCCCAATAGGATTTATCCAGGATGAGCCCGTGTTTCAGCATTTCGGCAAACCCGCTTCTGAGCTGCCGCCCGTCGAGGGTTCGCAGGTATTCCGGCCGGATGAGCACCATTTCGGGGTTGTTGATCAGGCCGATCTGGTTTTTGAGGTGTCCAAGGTCAACACCCGTTTTTCCCCCCACCGAGGCATCTACCATGGAGAGCAATGTGGTGGGGATATTTACAAAGTCGATCCCCCGTTGGTAGGCCGAGGCGACAAACCCACCAAGGTCTGTCACCACCCCGCCCCCGAGGTTGACCAACAGGCTCTTCCGGTCGGCACCGAGGGCGGAGAGCTGTTCCCATAATTCCAGGCAGGTGTAAATGGTTTTAAAAGCTTCACCTGCAGGCATTTCAAGGACCGGCCACTCCCGGGCCCCGGGCATGTTTTCAATAAATACAGGCCGGCAGTGCGCTTTTGTGTTTGCATCGGCGAGCAGCACTATTTTCGAATAGCCTTTCTGAGATATGAGTTGCGCAAGCTCCGCATACGCCCTGTCGTCAAAGACAATCGTACAGGAGCCGCTTTTTAGGATGTCCATACCCTGGGTTTAGAGGGGTCAAAATAACCTAAAAATTTCATATAAATTTTCCCCGGGCAGCAACTATATTTGTCAGCAACTGAACCCCAGGTGATGACAGATCCCATTTTTGAAAACACAAAGACGGCATTTGCGCTTAAATCGGATGCAGAACTTGAACGCGCCTTTTTCCTCTTTAAACTGATATCCATAGAGCCCCTGGTCAAAATTGGCACCAGCGTCACCAACTTTGCCATCAAGGCCCGGTTGCCCGTGGAAGGGCTTATCCGGACGACTGTTTTCGATCACTTTTGCGGTGGGGTGAGTGAAAAGGACTGCATGCCCGTGGTGGAGCGGATGTGGGAGAAAGGGGTGAGCACCATCCTGGATTACTCTGTCGAGGGCAAGGAAACGGAGGACCCCCTGGATGATGCCCTGGCCAAGACCCTTGAAATAATGGATTTTGTGAAGAAATACAAATCCATTCCCTTTGCGGTGTTCAAACCGACTGGCTACGGCCGATTGGCGCTGTACCAGAAAAAGGGAAGCGGGCAGAAGCTCAGCCCGGAGGAGGTCAGGGAGTGGGAACGGGTCGTCAGCCGGTTTGAAAAGACCTGCCGGAAAGCCTATGACCTGAACATCCCCTTGCTGATCGATGCGGAGGAGAGCTGGATGCAGGATGCCGCTGACGGGCTCGTGGAGGACATGATGCGGGCGTTCAACAAAAAGGAGGCCATCGTTTTTAACACCCTGCAGATGTACCGGGCAGACCGCCTGGAGTATCTGAGGAAACTCCATGGGAGGGCCAAAAAGGAGGGGTTTAAAATCGGAGTTAAGCTGGTCCGTGGGGCCTACCTGGAGAAGGAAAACGACCGTGCAGAGGAAATGGGATACCCCACGCCTATTTGTGCTTCCAAACAGGAAACCGATATCAATTTTGATTCTGCTGTTTCCTATTGCCTGGACCACCTGGAGGAAATTGCGCTATACGCCGGCACCCATAACGAAAAGAGTTCCTATAAACTGATGGCGGAGATGGAGGTGCGGAACATCCCCAAAAACGATCCCAGGATCTGGTTTGGCCAGCTTTACGGGATGAGCGACCACATTAGTTTCAACCTGGCAAAAGCAGGGTATAACGTCTCCAAATACCTGCCTTTCGGCCCTGTGAGGGATGTAATGCCCTACCTGATCCGCAGGGCGGAGGAAAACACCTCAGTCGCCGGGCAAACCAACCGGGAACTCGAGTTGTTAAAAAAGGAACGGGAGCGCAGGAAGCTCTGAAATCCGGGATCTACTGAACGTTGTAGGAAGTGAGGACAACATGGGCCTCACAGTTATTAACCGTAATTTCGGCATTTCCCCCTTTCCTTTCCAGTTCTACGCGATAGGTTTTGCAGGGTTTGGCCTGGGTGTTGCTGGAGCCGAAATCCACAGACCCCTCCCGGAGGATCTCCTGAATCAATAGAGTATCCACGACGGGGATCAGGGCGGAGTCTATCTGCAGGGGCTTGGATCGAAGGTCTTTGAGAACCCGGCAATTGGGGAGGTAACAAAATTCCGCCCCGGTTTCATCTGTTTTTTTTCTAAGGAAAAAGGCCAGGAAAATAAGGCCGAGGGATAAGCCGACCGGAAAATACCCCAGTCTCTTTAAAAAAGGCATGAATTAAAAAATAAGAAAATTGATGTCGCTGAAGTTCATCCCAAACCATTCGCCAACCGTGCGATTCGTCAGGATCCCATGGTACATATAGAGCCCATTTCGCAATCCTTTGTCGAAACGGAGGGAGTTCTCGAGGCCCCCGTCTTCCCCAAGCTGCATCAGATAGGGCTCTACCACATCCATGATGGTATCCGGCTCCTCACTGATCGAGGCGCTGATTGTGCTCAGTCCGACCGGTCCGCCGTTGTATTTGGCAATGATCGTTTCCAGTACGCGGCGGTCCATATCATCCAGGCC
>CAZUZE010000210.1:0-4648 GCA_964624565.1 uncultured Robiginitalea sp. | reverse complement strand
TTTCAAGTATTTCGGAAAGAATTCCATCGCGGACTACCTCGCCCTGAACAACAAGGCCAAGGCCTCCTTTTTCAACCAGGGCATTACGTTCCAGGTATACAGCGAAGCCACAACGAAGGAAAAAATATTTCCCTTTGACATGTTTCCCAGGATCATAGGTGCCATGGAATGGGACCATATCCAGCGTGGGGTCGCGCAGCGCTGCAGGGCCCTGAACCATTTCCTGAAAGACATTTACGGGACAAAGCAAATCATAAAGGACGGGGTCCTCCCCCTGGAACTCATCAACTCTTCGGAAAACTACCTGGAACAGATGGTGGGGGTTACGCCTCCCGGGGAGGTCTATAACCACATTTCCGGTACGGACATCATTAGGCACAAGGACGGGGAATACTACGTCCTGGAAGACAATATCCGTTGCCCTTCCGGGGTCAGCTATGTGCTCTGCAACCGGACCGCACTCAAACGGGCGTACTTCGGCGTCTTCAACCACTACGGGGTGCATACGGTAACCAATTACGCCGAGAACCTGCTGGATAAGCTCGAACAGGTGAAGCCCAAAGGGGTGGACATCCCCAATACCGTGGTCCTTACCCCGGGCATGTACAATTCCGCCTTTTACGAACACAGCTACCTGGCCAAGACCATGGGAGTGGAACTGGTGGAGGGCCGCGACCTATTCGTCGAAAATGATTTTGTCTATATGAAGACAATCGAGGGGCCGCAACGGGTGGATATCATCTACAGGCGGATCGACGACCTTTTCATTGACCCCCTGGAATTCCGCAAAGACTCCACCCTGGGGGTCCCGGGCCTGTTTGCCGCCTATAAAAAAGGCAATGTAACCCTTGCCAATGCCCCCGGTACGGGCGTGGCCGACGATAAGGCGGTGTATACCTACGTGCCGGATATTATCCGCTACTACCTCGGGGAAGAGCCCATTCTGAAAAATGTGCAAACCTATCACTGCTCCCGGAAAGAGGAACGGGAATTCGTGCTCGAGAACATCCGGGAATTGGTGGTGAAACCCGTGGATGAAGCCGGCGGATACGGGATTTCCATCGGAAACCAGCTGGGGGACCGGGAAGTGGAGGAAGTCCGAAAGGCCATCCTCGAATCGCCCCGCAAATACGTCGCGCAGCCCATCCTGTCCCTCTCTGTGCACCCGACGTTCATTGAAGAATCCCAGTCCTTTGAACAGCGGCATATCGACCTCAGAACCTTTACGGTACTGGGCCCTGATTCCTGTTATGTCCTGAAGGGAGGGCTCACGCGTGTGGCCCTGCGGAAAGGAAACCTCATTGTTAATTCATCCCAGGGAGGAGGGTCCAAGGACACCTGGGTACTCCAAAACTAAACCCTATGCTAGCCCGAGTTGCCGACAATTTGTTCTGGATGGGGCGTTATATAGAACGCACCGAACACATGGCCCGGTACCTGAATGTGAATTATTTCTCTTCCCTGGATGCCCCCAATCCGCGTTCACAGGCAAGGGATTTTGTGCTTCGGTCCATGCTGTTCATGGCAGGCCTCGAAGAGCCGGATGGGGGCAATCCCACCGAGCAGGAAGTACTCTACCGGATCGGGATGGATCCCGACACCCCAATATCCATTATCAATGCCGTTCGGAATGCACGGGAAAACGCGCTTTCGGCCCGGGACCTGATCTCTACCGAGCTGTATGAGGCCATAAACAAGTTCTACCATTACGTCACGGGATACCCGTCGAAGACCTTCATGAAAACCGGGCTCTTCGACTTCACCATAAACAACACGGAGATGACGGCCATTATCCGCACCAAAATCCGGGGGACCCTGCTCCACGATCCAATTTACGACATCATCATGATGGGAGTCAACCTGGAACGGGCCATTCAAATTACGCGGATCATACGGGCGAAATTCAGGGATGCGCAGCTCGCGGCGGACGGGGATCCGGAGCGGTTCCGAAGCAGTTATGAATGGACGACGCTTCTCAAATGTGCCGAGTCCTATGACATGATGCGCAGGTTGTACAAAAAACAACCGACCAGCCTCAGAACGCTGGAATTCCTGATCCTCAACCCCCATTGCCCGAGATCGGTGATGAACAGCCTCAACCAGGTGTACAGCCATGTGTGCCACCTGGATCCTGGACGAATCAAGGACAGTGCCTCTGCGGCCTTCCTGGTCGGGAAGACACGGGCTTTCTACCAGTTCGTCAGGCCTGAAGAAATTGAGCCGGATGCTGCCGAGGCCATAGAACGAATCCTCTCCGAGCTCCTGGCAATCGGGACCCACCTCGAAAAGGAGTTCTTCAACTATTGACATTTTTTGGACACGATGCCTTCCGGGCACCCGGACAGACCATGAACGAGCACTACTCGATTGAATACCATGCGGAGAACACCTATGAATTCCCCATTCATGAGGCGTACTGGCAATTCCTCATCCAGCCGATGGAGGAAGCCGGGCAACACCTTTTGGATATGAGCTTTACCAACACGGCCGATGCCCCCTGGGAAGTTTCCCGCAATGCCTTTGATTTTGAGGTGATACGGGTGCGCTGCCGCACCCCGGTTCAAAAAATCGGGTTCCGCGCCACCTTCCGGCTGCAAAAACAGGTCGTGAACCCTTACGGCTTTGACCGGGGCCAGATCCAGCCCCTTCCGGAAGAGCCCGGGGCCCGCCTTGCATTCCATGTGGATTTCAACCGGTTCCTGAGGGAAACAGCCCTTAGCTGGCTCCCGGAAAACGCACGGGTATTTGAATTCAACCCCTCCGAAGACCTGTTTGAGAACCTGCTCGCCCTCAATACCTGGGTCTATGAAGGCATTCAATACCGGGCGGGGGTAACGGATACGGATACCCGGTTGGAGCACATTTTGGACCGGCGCGAGGGGGTATGCCAGGATTTTGCCCATCTTTTTCTGGGCGTCGCACGGAAAAACGGCATCCCCTCCCGGTACGTATCAGGGTACCTGCACCAGGGGCACGGGTATTTTGGCGATACGCAGATGCACGCATGGACCGAAGCCTACCTTCCGGGGATCGGCTGGATCGGGTTTGACCCCACCAACAACCTGCTGACTTCCTCGGACCACATAAAGGTTGCCCACGGCCGGGATTATGCGGATTGCGCACCGCTGAAAGGAGTGCTTTACGCACAGGGCCGGAACACCACCTCGCATAAAGTTCAGGTTGCCTCCCAGCAGTAATTTATAGTCCCGCATGTGTTGAAATCCCCTCAAAAGACTGTAACTTTACGGCCTGCAAATTCTACGCAATGGTTGAGAAAGTGAAGTCACTTATGGAGCGCCTTGGTGCGTTAAGGAGGTATCTTTGACATAGATGCCAAACGCATCGAAATACAAAACGAAGAAGAAAAAACCCTGGAACCCGATTTCTGGGACGACCCTGTGGAGGCCCAGGAGTTCATGAGGAAACTCAAGGGGATGAAAAACTGGGTGTCCCAATACGAGGAAGCGGAGCAATTCCTGGGGGACGCTGAGATCCTGTCCGAATTCCTGGAATCGGATGAAGGCTCCGCGAAGGAGGTCGAGCTTCAGATCGAGAAGGCGGAGGCGGCCATAGAAAAGCTCGAGTTCCGGAACATGCTGTCCGCGGAAGGGGACGAATTGACTGCCGTTTTGCAGATTACCGCCGGAGCTGGCGGAACGGAGAGCTGTGACTGGGCCTCGATGCTCATGAGGATGTACATCATGTGGGCGGAGCAGAACGGGTACAGCGTCCGGGAACTGAACTACCAGGAAGGGGATGTGGCAGGGATCAAAACCGTCACCCTTGAGATCGACGGGGAGTATGCCTTCGGCTGGCTGAAAGGGGAAAACGGGGTGCACCGCCTGGTCCGGATTTCGCCCTTTGACAGCAATGCCAAACGCCACACTTCCTTTGCCTCGGTCTATGTCTATCCGCTGGCCGACGACTCCATCGAGATCGAGATCAATCCGTCAGATATCGAAATAACCACAGCCCGCTCCAGCGGTGCCGGGGGCCAGAACGTCAACAAAGTGGAAACGAAAGTGCAGCTGGTCCACAAACCGACGGGGATTCAGATCTCCTGTTCGGATTCGCGCTCCCAGCACGACAACCGGGCCACGGCACTGAAAATGCTCAAGTCCCAGTTGTATGAAATCGAATTGCGGAAGAAGCAGGAAGCACGGGATGCCATCGAGGCGTCCAAAATGAAAATCGAGTGGGGCTCGCAGATTCGAAATTACGTCATGCACCCGTATAAACTGGTCAAGGATGTACGGACCGGAGCTGAAACAGGCAATGTCGATGCCGTGATGGACGGGGAGATCGACATGGTCCTGAAAGCCTTCCTGATGATGACGGGACAAAAAGACACCGCCTGAAATCCTGACTAAAATTCGCTCGCCCATGATGACCATCTACCACAATCCCCGTTGCAGGAAATCCCGTGAAACCCTAAAACTGATCGAAGACAGCGGGGTCCCGTTTCAGATCGTGGAATACCTGAAACATCCCCTGTCCGCCAGGGAACTGGGGGATATGCTGGGGATGCTGGGGATCCCGGCAAGGGACCTGGTCCGCAAGAACGAGGCTGTCTGGAAAACGGACTACCGCGGCAAGGACCTCAGCGATGCCCCGATCCTGCCAGCTATGCAAACCCATCCCCTACTTA
>CAZUZE010000209.1:2753-4660 GCA_964624565.1 uncultured Robiginitalea sp. | reverse complement strand
CGATCCCCTTCCTGCTGTTGTACAAGCCCACGCGCTGGGTCGCCTTCGTCCTGGTGGTGGTGTTCCACACCCTCACCCGGGTGCTGTTCCCCATCGGGATGTTCCCCTATATCATGATCGTAGGGGCCCTTATCTTTTTTGAACCCCGGGTGCACCATAAGATCCTGGGCGTTATCAGCCGGGTCCTGCGCATCGATAAGGGCGTTTTTGACAATGGGGCGGTCCTGAGGGAAAGCCGCACGGTGCCCCGTCGTTTGCAGCTCGGATTCCTCGCCCTTTTTTTTGCCTTCCAGTTCCTCTTTCCATGGCGGTATGCCCTTTACCCGGGCGAGCTTTTCTGGACGGAGGAGGGCTACCGGTTTTCCTGGCGGGTCATGTTGATGGAAAAGGCCGGCTACGCCCAGTTCAAGGTGGTGGATGGTACTAACGGTCGCTGGTTTTATGTGGACAACAGCGATTTTCTGACGCCCTTCCAGGAGAAGCAAATGAGCTTCCAACCGGACTTTATCCTGGAATATGCCCATTTCCTGAAAAGCCATTTCGAATCGCAGGGACACCGGGATGTCCGGGTGTTCGTCCAATGCGCTGTGGCCCTGAACGGCCGTGTGAGCAAACCATATATCGACCCGGGCGTCGACCTGGGGGCCGAACGGGAATCCTTTCGGCATAAATCATGGATTTTACCATTTGAAGATGAAATTAAAGGCCTTTGAGTTTTTGTTGCTGCTGTTGTGCGCCATGCCCGTTGCGGGCCAGGTGCGCCTTTCGGGAAAGGTATTCTCGGACCAGGGCATGCCCCTTGGGGAAGCCGAGGTCTACCTCAAAGGGCCCGGGCTCCATACCGTTACCGGCACCGACGGGGCATTTTCATTTGACGGGTTGAGGCCCGGGGCCTATGCCCTGGTGGTTTTTGCCTTTGAATACCAGGTGTTCGAACAGGAGGTCGACCTCGCCGGGGACCTGGCGTTAGAGGTGGTCCTGCAGCGCCTGGCCATGGAACTCTCAGAGGTGGTCCTGCTAGAGCGCAGGGAGGAGCGGTTTGCCCTGGAGCGCCTGCAGAAAGTGGAAGGCACGGCCATTTATGCCGGGAAGAAGAGCGAGGTGGTCCTGCTGGACAACCTCACGGGAAACCTGGCGGCCAATAATCCCAGGCAAATCTACAACCAGGTCGTTGGGCTGAATATTTTTGACTACGGGGACGGGGGGTTGCAGCTGAACATCGGGGGCCGCGGCCTGGACCCGAACCGCACGGCCAACTTCAATGTCCGCCAGAACGGCTACGACATAAGCGCGGACGCCCTGGGCTACCCTGAGAGCTACTATACGCCCCCTGCCGAGGCGCTGCAGCGCATACAGGTCGTTCGCGGGGCGGCTTCCCTCCAGTACGGACCCCAGTTCGGGGGCCTGGTGGATTTTACCTTCCGCAGCCCCAATCCGGAAAAGAAGGTGGAGTGGGTATCGCGCCAGACCCTCGGTTCCTTCGACTTTTTCAGCAGTTTCAACAGCCTCTCGGGGACCCTTGGCAAATTCAGCTATTACACCTATTTCAACTATAAGGAAGGCAGCGGTTTCCGCCCCAATTCGGACTTCTCGAGCCGCAATTTTTTCGGGCAGTTCAACTACCAGCTCTCCGACAGGACGCGCCTGACCTTCGAGGGGACCTTCCTGAACTATCTCGCCCAGCAGCCCGGCGGGCTGACGGATGCCCAGTTTTACGAAGACCCCACTTTCTCAAACCGGGCCCGCAACTGGTTTGAGGTGGACTGGAAGTTGTTTACCGTGCGCCTGGAGCACCGTTTTTCGGACCGGACGGATTTCAGCCTGTATGTCTCCTCCCTGAATGCCGAAAGGAATGCCCTGGGATTTCGCACCAACCGGGTGTCCCAGCCCGACGACCCGAATGAACC
>CAZUZE010000209.1:0-2653 GCA_964624565.1 uncultured Robiginitalea sp. | reverse complement strand
AACCTGAATACGGCCTTCTTCGGCGAGAATATTTTCAACCTCTCGGAACGCTTGTCCATCACGCCCGGATTCCGGTATGAGTACATCCGGACCCAAAGTGAGGGGAGTTACCGCAACATCGTGCTGGACCTGGCCGGCAATCCCCTGCTCAACGAGGAAGTGGAGGACAACCGTACCTTTGAACGTAATTTCTTACTCCTCGGAGTGGGTAGCACCTACAAATTGGGAAACGGGGCTGAACTCTACGGGAATTTTTCCCAAAACTACCGCTCCGTCACCTTCAACGACATCCGGGTGGTGAACCCCTCCTTCCAGATCGATCCTGACATCACGGACGAGAACGGGTTTACGGCGGACCTCGGTATCCGGGGGCAGGTTGGGGAGCTGCTCTCCTACGACGTGAGCGCCTTCGGGTTGCTCTACGACGACCGGCTGGGGGAGGTGCTGCGCAGCGAAACCCGCCTCAACGCCAGCGGGGAGGAGGTGGAAACCGGACGGGTGGTCCGCTTCCGGGGGAATATCGGCACCGCGTTTATCTATGGCCTCGAGGGCTTTTCGGACCTCGATATCGCAAAATGGGCCTTTCCCCAGGCACGGGAGGCCCGCCTGAATTACTTTATCAACATCGCCCTGACCGAATCTGAATACACCCGGTCCGAACAGAACAATGTGGAGGGGAATCAAGTGGAATTCATCCCTGCTGTAAACCTTAAGACCGGTATCCGATTCGGGTATGGCAACCTCCTGGGAAGCCTCCAGTACACCTACCTCTCCAGGCAGTTCACGGACGCGACCAATGCCCCCCAGGACCCGGCCGACAACCAGCGCGGCATCGAGGGGAGCATCCCGGGATACGATATCATGGACCTCTCCCTGTCCTATACCCTTGGCAAGTTCCGGCTGGAGGCCGGGATCAACAACCTTCTCGACAATTCGTATTTCACCCGGCGGGCAACCGGCTACCCGGGCCCGGGGATCATACCGGCCGAGCCCCGGACATTTTACACCACCCTCCAGTTCCGGCTGTAGGTTCACCCCCTACCCGTGAAAATTCTTAAAAGAATGAGGCCGGAAGTGCGGCTGGTTTTGTACTTTTTACCTTTGTTGAAACACCTGACCATGAATCGTATCCCCTGTTCCTGCGGGCGGCCCCATTTCAGGATGCTGTTGGCGGCCCTGCTGGTTTTCCCGTTTTTTCTCGGGGCCCAGGAGGGGCAACCCGCCAATCACCCGTCAAATCCAGTTCAGATGAAAGAAACCGAGACCTCGATCGAACACATCCTCGCGCAACTCACCCTGGAGGAAAAAGTGGCCATGTGCCACGCCCAGTCGAAGTTCAGCACCCCCGGGGTGGCCCGGCTGGGCATCCCTGAGCTGTGGATGTCGGACGGACCCCATGGGGTAAGGGGGGAGATCAACTGGGATAACTGGGGCTACGCGGGGTGGACCAACGATTCCATCACTGCTTTTCCGGCCCTGACCTGCCTGGCGGCCACCTTCAATCCGGAACTCTCGCGTTCCTACGGGAAAAGCCTGGGGGAAGAGGCCCGGTATCGCAAAAAGGATGTCCTGCTCGGCCCCGGCGTGAACATATACCGCACCCCGCTTAACGGCAGGAATTTTGAGTATCTGGGGGAGGACCCTTTCCTGGCCTCTGAGATGGTAGTGCCCTATATTGAGGGGGTACAGGAGAATGGCGTCGCTGCCTGTGTCAAGCACTTTGCCCTGAACAACCAGGAGAAGTGGCGGAATTATGTGGATGTCAGGGTCAGTGACCGGGCCCTGTATGAAATCTACCTGCCCGCCTTCAGGGCGGCGGTGGAAAAAGGAAAAGTCTGGACCGTAATGGGTTCCTACAACAAGTTCAGGGGACAGTACTGCAGCCACCACGAACTGCTGATCAATACGATCCTCAAAGGGGACTGGGCGTTTGACGGGGTAGTGGTGACGGACTGGGGGAGTGCCCACGACACGCGGGAAGCGGCCCTCTATGGCCTGGACATCGAAATGGGTACAGGGACCGATGGCCTGACCACCACACTGACCAATGCATATGACAACTACTACCTGGCCAATCCGTTCCTGGAGGCCCTCAGGGCCGGGGAGCTACCTGAAGCGGTGCTGGACGACAAGGTCCGGCGCATTTTGCGGCTGATGCACCGCACCAGCATGAACCCGGACCGCGGGATGGGGCGGATGAACAACCAGGAACACCTGGATGTCGCCCGGGGCGTGGCTGCAGAAGGGATGGTGCTGCTGAAGAACGACCAGG
Organism: uncultured Robiginitalea sp.; assembly: GCA_964624565.1. Classification (GTDB taxonomy): domain Bacteria; phylum Bacteroidota; class Bacteroidia; order Flavobacteriales; family Flavobacteriaceae; genus Robiginitalea. The sequence continues at coordinate 381 of CAZUZE010000209.1, read as the reverse complement.
GGTTTTTCCCCCTGGATCCCGGTAAGGAGCTGACCCTGGCCGTTATCGGGGAAAATGCCACGCGTTCCATGACACTGGGCGGGGGATCCTCCGAATTAAAGGCAAAAATTGAGGTTTCCCCCCTGCAGGGGCTGCGGGAGCGCTTTCCAAAAGCCACCATACTGCACAGCATGGGATACGCCTCCGGCCCCTCTGTATACGGACGGGTGGAACCCTCCCCCCATGATGCGGATTCCCTCAGGAGGGAAGCCCTGGAGATCGCCTCACGTGCCGATGTGGTCCTTTTTATCGGGGGGCTTAATAAGAGCCACAGGCAGGACTGCGAGGGCGGGGACCGGGAGGGCCTGCGGTTGCCCTTCGGACAGGACGCGCTCATCCGGG
>CAZUZE010000208.1:0-4682 GCA_964624565.1 uncultured Robiginitalea sp. | reverse complement strand
TTTACAAGAATTCCCAAAAAAGTTCGTTATAGCTACATGTGATTAAAAAATTGAGCTTAACCTACGAATTAAATACCTGTAATTAAATTAACTATGGTCATCGCAAAAGACACACTTTTCCACACCTTGTTTACAACTTTAGTTGTAGTTCATCGGGGATTTTAGGTACTTTGTCGATGATTTAACCCCACAAATCAACCATTTTATGAAACTAAGGAGTATTGTCGTTGATGATTCATCCATGCAGCGAATGGCGGTTGCAAAACTGGTGAATAATCACCCAAACCTGGCGCTGGTTGCAGAGTACAGCAATGCAATCGAAGCGAAAAATGGAATTAAGAACAATGAGATCGACCTCATCTTTCTCGATGTTGAAATGCCTATCATCAATGGGTTTGACCTGCTCGAATCCCTCGAAAACCCCCCTCAGGTCATTTTGATCACCGGAAAACCAGACTACGCCCTGAAGGCATTTGACTACGACGTCACCGATTACCTGCACAAGCCGATCACCATGGCGCGTTTTGACGCCTCCGTAAAAAGGGCCGTGCAAAAGTTTGAGCAGTTGCACAAGGTTCATGAAGATGAGGAGCACATTTTTGTGAAGAGCAACCTCAAAAAACGCAAAGTTGTACTGAGCGATATCAAATGGGTGGAAGCCCTGGGCGATTATATCAAACTGGTCACGGACGAATCCAATGTGGTCATCCTCTCCACGATGAAGGCCTTCGAAAAACAGCTGCCTGCGGATAAATTCCTCAGGATCCACAAGTCGTACATCGTGAATCTCGAGCGTATCGAGAAATACAACAGCAAGAACGTCGAGGTCGCCGGGCGGTCCATTCCCCTGAGCCGGAATAAGAAAGCTGAACTGGCGGAAGCCCTGAGCAACGTCTAGGGATTCATATATAATCCACGTTGTAGACCACCCGAATACTCCGAAAGGCTGAAATAGCATCAAAGGATTTCTGAATCCTTCTGATGCTATTTTTAGTTTTTACAAGGGACTGGCCCGCCGGGACCTTGAGCAGGATTTGCTTGTGATACCTGTTCCGGATCCGGCTTACCGGCGGGTATTCCGGGCCCAGCACACCTTTGCCGAAGATGCCCCTTAGGGAAACCGCAAACCAGGCGGACCCCTCCTCCACCCGGTTCCACTCCCGGTGCTGGAGGGTTATTTTGATCAGCCGGACCCTGGGCGGATACTGGAACTGCTCCCGCTCGTAGACCTGATCGCGGTACATCCCCTCGAAATCCCCGGTGGTGACCTGCCTGAGGATCTGGTGGTACGGGTTGAAGGTCTGGATAACCACCAGGCCGCGGAAGTCCTTGCGCCCGGCCCTCCCGGCGACCTGGGTCAGGAGCTGGAAACAGCGCTCATGGGCCCGAAAATGGGGATAATTCAAAAGGGTGTCGGCATTCATGATCCCTACCAGCCCCACATTTCCAAAGTCGAGCCCCTTGGTGACCATCTGCGTGCCGACCAGTATCTGTACCTCCCGGGCCTCAAAGGCTTCAATGATCCTGGAGAAGGCGTGCTTCCCCCGGGTGGTGTCCAGATCCATGCGGGAGGTAAGGGCTTCAGGGAATAGCCCTGCCAGCTCGGCCACCACCTGTTCGGTGCCCAACCCCTTGGTGTCCAGGGTGCTGTTGCCGCAGGCCTGGCACTCGGTTTCCAAAGGCCGGTGGAAGCCGCAGTAATGGCACCGGAGCTGGCCCCGCTGCTGGTGGTAGGTCAGGCTTACGTCGCAATTCGGGCATCCCGGGACATGCCCGCAGCTCATACACTCCACGATAGGCGAAAAACCCCTGCGGTTCTGGAAGAGGATCACCTGCCGCTTTTGATCCAGGGTTTGTGCAATTGCCTCCCGGAGGCGATGGGAGAAGTGCCCGGCCATTTGCTTTTTCCGGTACGCATCCGCCAGGTTGACCAGTTCCATCTCCGGAAGGAGCACCCCGCCATACCTTTCCCGGATGGTTACCAGCCCGTACTTTCCCGTAAGGGCATTGTGGTAACTTTCGACACTGGGGGTGGCCGAACCCAACAGGACCCGGGCGCCCCGGTGGGTGGCCAGGAAAACGGCGGCGTCCCTGGCGTGGTACCGGGGGGCGGGGTCAAATTGCTTGTAGGAGTCCTCGTGTTCCTCGTCGATCAGGATCAGTCCCAGGTTCTCAAAAGGCAGAAAAAGGGCGGACCTCGCCCCCAGGATGACGGAGGCCTTTCGCCCCCCTTTCTGCAAATGATACCAGACCTCAGCCCGTTCCTCCTGGCTCTGGCGGGAATGGAAAGCCGCCACACGGGAGCCGAACAGTTCCTGCAAACGGGCCACAAGCTGGGCCGTCAGGGCAATTTCCGGGACCAGGTAGAGCACCTGCTCCCCCCTGTCCAGGGCTTCCGCAATAAGGTGGCTGTAGACCTCCGTTTTCCCCGAGGCCGTCACGCCGTATAACAGGACCGGCCTGGGGTCTGCAAAAAAAACGCGGATTTCTTCCAGGGCCCTTTCCTGTTCCGAATTCAGGGATGCAAGGCCCTTTTCGGACTCCCCTCCCTGAAAGGTGATGCGGTCCTGCTGCAGGGTGTACTCCTGCAGGACCTCCTTGTCGATCAGGGCCTTGATGACCCCCCTGGAGGTGCCTGCCTGCTTTTCGAGCTGGCTGCCCTTTACGGGTTTTTGCTCCCCCTGCTGCAGTTGGAACAAATGCAGCAATACCTCAGTTTGTTTGGGAGCCCTGGACAGGGTTTCGAGCAGCGCCTCAAGTGCAGCCTCTTCCCCATAGCGCGGGTGCAGGCGGATAAAGCGCACCTGTTTGGGGCGGTACCCCTCCCCCAGTTCTTCCGCTGACCGGATCATCCCTTTTCCCAGCATCCGGCTGACAAGGGGCAGGGGGTTTTTAAGCCCCGTAAGGGATGCTATTTCAGAAACCCGGAGCATTTTCTGGTGGCTCAGCGCCCCGAGGATGAGCTCCTCATTGGGTTGCGGGGGATCGGCCGGGCCCTCCCACCCCGGGTTCGCCCACACCCTGGTTTCGCTCTCCAGCAGGAGGATCCCGGGTACCGCGGACCGGAAGACCTCCCCCTGGGTACACATGTAATAGGAGGCCATCCACTTCCAGAAATTCAACTGCAGGTCGCTTACCAGGGGGGTCTCATCGAGGACCTGATAGACCTCCTTTGCAGTATAGGCCGAAGGGGGCTCGGCCTGCAGCCCCACGACCAGCCCGGTATACAATTTGGACTTTCCGAAGGGAACCGCCACGCGCATGCCCCGGTGGAGCCTGGCGGCAAGCCCTTCACTGACCGTGTAGGTGAAATTCCGCTCGAGCGGGATAGGTAACAGCACCTCGATAAAGTGGCTCATGCAGATTACTTAAGTTCTTTGGCTCCGGTCACACATAGTCCGGATCGTATCCAGCTGAAGCCTCCTCAGTCCCCGGGTTGCGGGCCTGTATGCCCCCCGCGCTCCAGGACGGCCCCGTCCAGCTCCCCGGCTTCCTCATTTCGTTCCGCGTTCTTATGCAGGTATGCCAGGGTGGCGTTCAGTTCGAATCCGAGCAGGAGGATGTTGGAATTCAGCCAGATATAGACCATCAGGATAAGGAGCCCCCCAAGGGCCCCGTAAAGCTCATTGTACCTGGCAAACCGCTCGATATAGACCCCGAACAGATACGAGTTGAACAGGATGAGCAGGGTGGTCATCAGGGCCCCGTAGGAGAAAAAGCGCGCCTTTTTTCCCTCCATGGTTCCAAAATAGTAAAGCACTGCCGTGGTGAGGTAGGTCAGCACGATAAAGGAAACGGCCTGCCCGGTCCGGATCCAGATGAGGTCCTGGGCGCCTTCCGGGGGCATCTCCGCCAGGTTGGCCGCCACGTAAAACTCAAAATAGATATAGGTAATCGCCCCTACGAGCAACAACAGCGAAAGGATCAACCCCACCATGAGGGCATAGGCGTACTGCTTGAAGAAATTTCGGGTAAACTCGATGTGGTAGCTCGATTCGAACCCCCCGAAAATGGCATTCACCCCATTGGTCATCAGGAAAATGGAGACCAGGAAGGAATAGGAGAGCCAGCCGCCGGTTTTCTGCTCCCTCAGCTGCAGGAAAATCTCGTGCAAATAGTCCCCCGAAGCCCGCGGCAGGAGGGTTTCCAGGAAATGCAGGAACTGCTCCTCCAGGTTGCCCTCCCCTATGTTGACATAAGGGATGAGGTACGGCAGGAGCGTAATGAGGAAAATAAGAAGGGGAAAGAGGGCCATAAACAGGCTGAAGGCAATGGCACTGGCCCGGATGGAAAGGGTCCCCCGGATAATCCCCCGCACATAGAGGACCGTCAGGTCGAACATCGACATCCCTTCAAAGGCCTTGAGCCGGACACTTTTCAATAGCTTCACCAGCCACCTCACCAGGGGGATGCGATCGAGCTTCTCTGCCAGGGTGTCGCCCATCTAAACCGCCTTTAAACTTAAATCCATATTGGAAACCGAATGGGTGAGGGCGCCGGAAGAAATATAGGTGACCCCGCACTCGGCATAGCTCCGTAGGGTCTTCTCCGTGATCCCACCCGATGACTCCGACTGGCACTGAGTTCCGATGAGGCGCACCGCTTCCCGGGTCTGTGCAAGGTCAAAATTATCCAGGAGGATCCTCAGTACGCCCCCGGCCTCGAGGATTTCGGAAACCTCT